>NZ_JAMBDT010000047.1:0-36642 GCF_025143765.1 Gordonia sp. p3-SID1431 | reverse complement strand
CTGAGGGGCGTCCGGAGCTTGCGGAGGGCGCGTCACGAAGGGTCCGGCGTCCGAGGCGGTGCCCCCCGGGTGTACCCGTCCGACGTCTGTGACTGGTGGGGTTTCTGTTCACCACAGTCCACCACGGTTCACCGCTGGGGCACGAGTGACAGCGACTGCTGTGCAACAGGATTCGATGACAATGAGGGCTGTGGAGAAATCTCGTCGTCGAACGTGATTTTGCGAGTAGCTTGGTGTCATGCCCTCGATCACCGAACTCCGCGACACCCTCACCGTCCTGCAACCACCGCCCGACGACGGCAGTGGTCGTGCCCTGCACGAGCGGCTCGACGAGCTACGGATGCTGCGCAACGTGCTCGACCACCAGATCGCGTTTCACACAGCATTTTTCGACGCCACGAGTGCGGCAGCGCGGGCGGGGTCGACCACACGGAACGCACTGATCGAGATGGGCATGCCACCCGCGGCCGCGTACCGCTATGTGCGGATCGCCGGCGGGCTGGAGTCGGTGCCGAAGGTCGCCGACTGTGCTGCCGAGGGCTATCTGTCTGCCGAGTGTGTCGACGCGGTGATCCGTGGAATCACTCTGGTGAACAAGCGATCCGCGTCACCGCTGTCCGACGACGAGCGCAGCGGATATGAGAGCGAGTTGCTTGCGCAGGCATTCTCCGGCGCCACCCCGACCGAGATCGACGACCACGCCCGCGGGATCGCCCAGCGGGTCGCCGACACCGACCCCAGCACCGTGCCGGCGGCCGATGACGCGTCGCTGAACACCGTGCACACCCACATCACCGAGGAGGGTCGGGTCGCGATCACCGCAGATGTGACCGCGGTGATCGGGGAGAAGTTCGTGTCCATGATCGACGAACGGTCCTGTCCGCGTCCCGAACCCGACGGCGCCGCCGATCGTCGAGGTGCGGCCGAGCGCCGCGCCGATGGGCTGGAGCTGTTGTTGGATCAAGCCGCGATAGGCGCGGCGATGACCACCGCCGGCGCACCACGCACCCAACTCCTGGTGACCATCCCCGCCGACGGGACTGATTCAGCGCGACTGCCCTGGGTCGGGGCGGTCTCGGAGTCGACGACGCGGCGGCTGTCGTGTGATGGTGGGGTGGCGGAGATCGTGCTCGACGACGAGGGCGTGCCGCTACAAATGGGAACCACGAAACGCCTGTTCCCGCACCATCTGCGGCAGGCGATCATCGTGCGCGACCAGTGTTGCGTGAAATGCGGTGCCCCCGCAGCGCATACCCAGGTACACCACCTCGTGCACTGGGCCGATGGTGGTCCCACCGATCTCGACAACGGGTGCCTACTCTGCCAGCGCTGTCACACCCAGGTGCACCACCACGGCTGGCAAGTGGTGATGGGTCCCGACCGGCACCCGTGGCTGATCCCACCCGCCGACATCGACCCGCGACGCCTACCCCGGCCGGCCTACAACCGACGCACCATGCGGCTCGACGACGCTCCCGTCTAGACAGTCCACAGACCAGACCCTCCGGCGTCGACCCGGCGCCACACGACCTTTGACAACTCCACAGTGTGAAACGGAATCACCGGGATCTCGTAGCAAGGACACGGCCTATGGCGCGCCTTTGCGCTACGAGATCCCGGAGAGGATCAGGGTGCGTCGGGCACGAGGTCCGCGTCGCCGGGGGCGGAGAGGGTGAGTACCGCCTCCGTGATTCGCGGGTCGCGCTCCAGCTCGTTCTCGAGTCGCCGGAGAGCGACGGCCACCGAGGACTCGGCGTCGTCACCTTCGAAATCGACTGCGGCGACGAGGAACAGCTGAACGGGCCCGGTGTACTCGACGTGCAGGTAGGTGACGCGCTCGATGTTGCTGTGCGCGAGCAGGTCCCGGAGGACGCGCTGCTGGACGGCGTCGTCGACCGCCTGCCCGAGCAGGAACCGCCTGTTCTGGTTGATCAGGACGATGGCGACGACCCCGAGGAGCACGCCCACCAGGATCGACCCGATCGCGTCGTAGGTGGCCGACCCGGTGATCTGGTGCAGGAGCACTCCGACGAAGGCGATGGCCAGACCGATGAGCGCGGCCGCGTCCTCGGCGAAGACGGCACGGAGAGTCGGGTCGGAGGTGCGGAAGACCTGTCGTAGCAGACCGATCCGACGCTTGACCGCGCCGCGCTTCGCCTGTTGATACGACCGCACGAACGAGATGCCCTCGAGTACCGCGGCGATCGCCAGGACCGCATAGGCGATGCCGTAATCCGTCGCCGGCTCCGGTGACAGCAGTTCGGTGATGCCGTGCTGCACCGACACCGCGGCTCCGACCGCGAACAACCCGAACGCCGCGAACATCGACCAGATGTACGCCTCACGTCCGTAGCCCTGCGGATGACGGGCATCCCGGGGCCGATGGGCACGTCGTTCCGCGATCAGCAGCAGGATCTCGTTCCCGGTGTCGGCCCACGAGTGGGCCGCTTCGGCGACGAGCGACGCGGAGCCGGTGACCATCGCGGCGCCGGTCTTGGCGACGGCGATCAAGAGGTTCGACACGAACGCGATGACGACCGTCACGAAACTCTCGCCGGGTCCGCCGGATTCGTGCTGCGCGTCGGAAGGAGTCACTGCGCCGAGTCTCCCACACGATGCGGTGCCCGCGGCCTCACCCAGATCGAGGGAGTGTCGGCCGCGCCTACACTCGCGGGAGTGGCAACCCATTCCGACGATGCATCCGAGGCCGGGCCCGGCATCGACGCCCCGGGCCCCGAGGTCGTCGAACTGGCCACCCGACTCTTCGACATGGCGCGGTCCGGTGCCACCGACACGCTCGCCGGTTACCTCGACGCCGGCGTCCCGGCCGATCTGCGTAACCAGTCCGGTGACTCGCTCCTCATGCTCGCGGCGTACCACGGCCACGCGTCGACGGTGTCGGCCCTCCTCGACCGCGGCGCCGACGCCGACCTCGCCAACGACAAAGGGCAGACGCCGTTGGCGGGCGCGGTGTTCAGGGGTTTCGACGACGTGGTGCAGGCGCTCGTCGACGCCGGGGCGGACCCGCACGTGGCGACTCCGGCTGCCGATGCCGCGGCAGCGATGTTCGGCCGTGAGGACCTGCGTCGGCTGTGGAGCTGAGACCTCCCCGGGGACCGCGGCGGCGTGATCGGGTTCGCATCGCGCTCTCAAGTAGGGTTTGAAGTCGTGATCGACCTGAAGACTGTTCGCGACAACCCCGACCTCGTCCGCACCTCACAGCGCTCTCGCGGTGAGGACCCGGGCCTGGTGGACGCGCTGCTCGCCGCCGACGCCGAGCGCCGGGCGGCAATCGTCGAGGCGGACGCGTTGCGATCCGAGCAGAAAGCTCTCGGCAAGCAGGTCGGTAAGGCACAGGGCGACGACAAGCAGGCGCTGCTGGCCAAGGGCAAAGAACTCGCCGAGCAGGTCAAGGCCGCGGTGGCGCGCCAGTCCGAGGCCGATGCGGCCGCGGCGAAGGCCCATCGGGCCATCTCCAACATCGTCGCCGATGGGGCGCCCGCCGGCGGTGAGGACGACTACGTGGTCCTCGAGCACGTCGGCGAGCCCCGTGACATCGAGAACCCGAAGGACCACCTCGAGCTCGGTGAGTCGCTCGGACTGCTCGACATGGAGCGCGGCGCCAAGGTGTCGGGGTCGAGGTTCTACTTCCTCACCGGCCAGGGTGCGCAGCTCCAGCTCGCACTGCTGAACATGGCCGCGGCGAAGGCCACCGCGAACGGGTTCACCCTGATGATCCCGCCGGTGCTCGTCCGGCCGGAGGTCATGGAGGGAACCGGGTTCCTCGGCGCCCATGCCGACGAGGTCTACCACCTCGACAAGGACGACGACCTGTACCTGGTCGGCACGTCGGAGGTGCCGCTAGCGGGGTACCACATGGACGAGATCCTCGACCTGTCCGACGGTCCGAAGCGTTATGCCGGCTGGTCGACATGCTTCCGTCGTGAGGCGGGCAGTTACGGCAAGGACACCCGCGGCATCATCCGCGTCCACCAGTTCGACAAGGTCGAGGGCTTCGTCTACTGCCGGCCCGAGGACGCCGAGGCCGAGCACCAGCGCCTGCTGGGCTGGGAGAAGGACATGCTCGCCGCCATCGACGTGCCGTACCGCGTGATCGATGTCGCGGGCGGCGATCTCGGCTCGTCGGCTTCGCGCAAGTACGACTGCGAGGCCTGGGTGCCGACGCAGGGCACCTACCGCGAGTTGACCTCGACGTCGAACTGCACCACGTTCCAGGCACGACGCCTCTCGATCCGCTACCGCGACGAGAACGGCAAACCGCAGACCGCCGCGACGCTCAACGGAACACTGGCGACCACCCGATGGCTGGTCGCGATCCTCGAGAACCACCAGCAACCCGACGGTTCGGTCCGGCTGCCCGCCGAACTCGCGAAGTTCGTGGGCGCCGACGTGCTCACCCCGCGTTGAGCTGAGCTCGTGTCATGACCGCCGGCATCGTGATCGCGGTGATCGGTTCGCTGGCGTTCGCCGCCGCCGCGGTGCTGCAGGCGCTGGGCGCCGAGAAGGTCGCGCAGCGCGCGGCGATCCGTGAGGAGCGCCGTAGGTCCGCCGCCGCGCATCCGTCGTTGCGCTCCACGGCGGCCACGATGCTCACGGTGCCGTTTCTCGTCGGATTCGTCTTCGACATCATCGGTTTCGTCGCGACCATCGCGTCGGCACGGCTGATCCCGCTCTTTCTGTCGCAGACGATCATCTCCGCACGGCTCGTGGCCACCGCGCTGCTGGCGATGGTGGTCCTGAAAGTCGGCCTGACGCTGCGGGATTGGATCTCCGGGGCGGTGATCGTGCTGTCGTTGGTGCTGCTCGCGCTCTCGGCGGGTCGCGAAGGTGTGGAGCACGATGCGTGGATGCACTGGGCGGTACTCGTTGCCGGACCGGCTCTGATCGCGCTGGGCGTGATCGTGATGCGCCGCTTGCGTAAGCACATCGCGGCGGTGACCGGTCTCATCGCCGGGGCCGTCTTCGGTGTGATGGCGGTGGCCTCTCGCATCCTGGACGGTCTCGACCCACTCGATCTGTCGGTGTTGTTCACCGACCCCGCGCTGTATGCGTTGCTGCTCAGCGGGATCGGCGGTTTCTACCTGTTCACCGTGGCGCTGCAGACCGGCTCGGTCAACGGCGCGGCCGCCGCGCTGGTCGTCGGTCAGACGGTCCTGCCCGGGGCGGTCGGCATCGCGTTCCTCGGCGACGTCACGCGTGCCGGATGGGGTCCGGTCGCGATCGTGGCCTTCATCGGCGCAGTTCTCGGCGGCGTCGTGTTGGCGTCGTCGGGTGCCGTCACCGCGGTCGAGACGGCCGATGCGACGAATGCGCCTCGTGGGTACGGCCATCCGCCGCGCGAGGTCGAACGGCGGTGAGGAGCTGACCAGGCACGCGCCGGATGTGGCTCACGCGCTCGATGACTAGGTCGGCCCGTCACCGATGGTCGGCGAGTATGCGTGCGAGTGCTGCTTCGACCGGGGTCAGCGGTGGGCTGGTGTGGTGCTCCGGCGGAGTTCGCGGATGGACGAGTACTCGGTAGGTGAGTTCGAGACGGAGGCCGCGGTCGCCGTAGCTGACGGCGTCGGGGTGCGACTGGTCGCCGGGCCCCCTGCTCCCTGAGGAGTGCCCGGAGCTTGCGGAGGGCACGTCAGCCCTGCTCCCTGAGGAGTGCCCGGAGCTTGCGGAGGCGCGTCACGAAGGGTCCGACGACCAAGGCTGCGAAACCCTCGTGTTGGTGGTCCGTGGATCTCGTCGCGTATGTCGCGTAGGTGTTCTGCGAACCGCCGGGGTATGTCGGGTCGGCGGTTGATGTGTTCGGGGTTGGGCGGCGCGCCGGGTTCGGCGTTGAGTCGCCAGGCGCAGCGGCCTTCGTCGGGTCCGGACCGGACCACCCGGGTGGTGAATTGGCCGGGCTGGTCACCAACCATCCGGTTATGACGGGGACAGGCCGGGGCGAGGTCGTCGATGTCGGTGAGACCACCCTTGGCCCAATCCTTCTGTGCGTGATGCATGTCGACGTGGGTGGCGGGCTGGTCGCAGCCGGGTGCCGAGCACACTTCCCCGTCGGGGCGGGCGAAGGAGACGAGGCGTTGTTCGCGGGTGGCGAGGCGTCTGCCGCGGCCGAAGTGCAGGGGGACGGTGGTGTGATCTTTGAATATTGCCAGCCAGGGTTGCGCGTCGGCGGCCAACCGGATGACGTCTTTGATGGGGAGCAGGGTTCCGGTGGCGGTGGTGGCGAGTCCGGCTTCGCGGATGAGGTCGCCGAGGTCGGCTTTGATGATCAGTTGCACGGGCAGGCCGCGGTGCGACGTCCCGAGTGTCCCGTCTGAAAAGCCGGCGGCGAGTGCGGCGTCGAGGGCGTCGTGATTGGTCTGGGCGAGGGTGCGGCCGTCGCGGTCGGCCGCGAGCGCGAGGGCGTCGGGGTCGGCGGTGCCGGCGGGTCCGCTGGGTGAGGCGGGGTCGTCGGGGTTGTTGAGTCCGGGTTTGCCCCACACGGCGAACATCATGGTGAGCCGGGCGTTCAGTTCGGGGGTCAGGGTGCCCGATATTTTGGCGGTGCCGTCGGCGCGTTGCCGTCCGATCCACACACCGCGGCGTCGTTTCTGGTCGGTGTCGTCGGCCAGGGTGCCGTCGGGGTCGAGGTGGGCCAACAAGCGCGCCCCGAGTTGGGTGATGTCGGCAGGCGTGTGGGCTTCGGCGATCTCGGCCATCTGCCGCTCGGCAGCGACCTTCACATCGTGCTCGATGGTGCCGGGGATGCGGTCGAGGACATCGAGTGCGGCCTGCACGTGCGCGGTACCGACCGCGCCTTGTTCGAAAGCCTGGGCGAGGCAGGGGTATTCGGGTGGCAGGAGTTCGCCACCGAGACTGGTCCGGCGGGCGGTGGCGTCCATCTGCTTACGGCGGCGCATCGGGTTCGACACCCGCAGCCGGTGGGTCATGAACTGCATCAGGGTGCGGCAGCCCGCTTTGCGAGGCAGATCACGAGTCTCGACCTGATCGATCTGCCGGTCACCGGCAACGGTCAGACGTGCGATGGCGCGTTCGGTGGCAGAGGCGACTTCAATCAGTTCTTCGTCGGTGCACGAGGACAAGTCGACGGTCTGTAGTTCGTCGAGGTTCGCGTGTAGTTCGGCGACGAGTTCGGCCGCGCGAGACACGGGCGCGCCGTGGTCGGCGAGTGGTGTGGTGCTGGGCATGACGGTCACCTCCCCCGAGAACCCGTGCTGCGAATGTACGTTCGAGTGTACACCAATACGGACGCATCGCAAGCCAAAAACACTGTTGTGCAACGCTATTCGGTGCCAGAAACTTGTCGGTGCCGTGTGGTACGGGTGCGTAGGACGTGCATTGATCCCATCGATCCTAGTCCGACCGGCGAATCTGTCCGTGGCTCACGGCACGTGCGTTGAGGTTGTGTGCTTGCGTCAATAGTGCTGTGTCGCACTATATTCTGGTCGGTTCACATGATCGCGCCGAGCAGCCGATCCAGTGCGCGGTGGGCGCGTTCGCGTGCGGTGTCGTCGGCGGGATGCCGGGCGAGCCAGACGGCGGCCTCGTTCATCGCACCCGACAACAGCATCGTCATCACATCGACCAACTCGCCGTCGACGCCGACCGCCACGAGGGCCTCGCGCAGATGGGTTGCCGACCCGGCCTCGTCGAGTCGGCGCCACTCGTCCCAGCCGACCACCGCGGGTCCGTCGATCAGCAGGATGCGTATGGCGGGCCCGCTGGTGATGGCGTCGACGAAGGCGTGCGATCCGGCGCTCAACTGACTCGCCGGGTCGGTGCCGGCGGCTTCGGCCGCCGCGACGACCGCATCGGCGACCTGCTGGTGGCAGGCCGCGGCCACCGCCGCGAACAGCGCGCCCTTGTTGCGAAAGTGGTGGTACACGGCGCCGCGGGTGACGCCTGCGGCCTCGGCGACATCGTCGAGGGACACGTCGGAGAATCCACGATCGGCGAACTGGCTGGTGGCGGCGGTGAGGACGGCACGGGCCGTCTCGGCTGCGGCCGCGGCGGAGGCTCTCGGCACGGAAGGTTCCTTTACGTACGTTGCGTATGTATAGTCGGCCATACAAACACATCGTACGTAAAGGAGCTCTGACATGACCGTCACCAGCGTCTACCCGGTTCTCATGTCCACGGACGTGGCCGCGGCCTCAAACTTCTACCAGCGGGTTCTCGGCTTCGAGGTCACCTTCTCCGCGGACTGGTACGTCAGCATGCGCACCGGCGTGTTCGAGCTGGGGCTCGTGGATGCGACTCATCCGACGATCCCCGAGGGCCACCGCCGACCCGCCGCCGGACTGCTGGTCAACATCGAGGTCGACGACGTCGACGTGCTCTACCGGCGTCTCACGGACGAACACGGACTCCGTCCGGTACTCGAGTTGCGCGACGAGGACTTCGGTCAGCGGCATTTCATCGTCGAAGGTCCCGACGGCGTACTCCTCGACTGCATCCAGCCGATCCCCGCGGTCGGTGAGTTCGCCGACGCCTACGTCGCCGACGTGTCGACGAACTGATCTCGTTCACTGATTCCGAATAGGTAGCTCTGCGAACAGTTTCCGGAGACTCTCGAGGTGACGCGCGTTGCCGCTGAGCTCTGTTGTGTTGTCGCGTATCCGAGTATCGTGCACCTCGGACGCCGACCGAGGACTCGCCGATGACCAAAACAGCATCGAGAAGTGCGGATTTCGTTGTGGTCGGCGCCGGATCCGCGGGGTCGATCGTGGCGTCGCGCTTGGCATCTGGCGGTGCCAGTGTCGTCGTGCTCGAGGCCGGTGGGACCGACCGCCGTCCTGACGTCGCGCTGGCCATCGGTCTGGCATCGGTGTACCAGCGGGCGAACTGGCTGTATCCGTGCGCGGCCGACCCGAGCAAAGACGGTTGTGTCGACTCTGTCGCCGCCGGGCGCATCGTGGGTGGAAGTGGGTCGATCAACGCCATGGTGTATGTCCGTGGGCGCGCCGAGGACTACGACCGTTGGGCGGAAAACGGTTGTCCTGGTTGGTCATTCGAGGAGGTTCTGCCGCACTTCCGGGCCATCGAGGACTGGGTCGACGGCCCCGACGAGTATCGCGGACGTGGCGGGCCGATCAGTGTCACCTGGTGTGCGCACCGACATCCGATCGACGACGCGTTCATCGATGCGGCGGCGACAGCCGGGTACACGCGGAATCCCGACCACAACGGCGCGACGCAACTCGGGGTCTCACGCGCGCAGGTGAATCAGAGGCGCGGGCTCAGGTCCTCGTCTGCGCGCGAGTACCTGCACAGATCTGGTCGTTCAGATTCGTTGTCTGTGCGTCGTCGGTCCCAGGCCGTCGAGATCACGTTCGCGGGCTCCCGCGCGACAGGGGTCAGGTGCGCCGACGGCAACTGGTACCGAGCCCAGCAGGAGGTCGTGCTGTGCGCCGGAGCCATCGGCACGCCCGCGCTCCTACTCCGTTCAGGTGTGGGTCCATCCGGATCGGTCGCCCGGGTCCCCGGCGTCGGTCAGAATCTCCAGGACCATCGCGTGGTGACCGAGGCGTGGCGATCGAAGGTACCGACCATCAACAGCCTCGGCCCGGGCGATTTCGTCCGCGCCGTGGCGGATCTGATCGCGCGCGGACGAGGTGCGTTCACCGGTGTGCCTTTCGAGGCGGAGCTTTTCACCGACGACTTCCAGATCGCGATCAGCCCCATGCACTACACGATCGACAAGATCTCTGGACGGACCACACTCGAGCGCACCGACGGATTCAGTGTCTCCACGGTGGTGCTACACCCCAACGGTCGCGGCCGGGTCGGCGTCGTCGGCGGACGGCCCCTGGTGGAGTTCGAACGACTGGCTGACCCGGACGACGTCACGACTCTCGCCCGGGGTGTGTCGCTGTCACGGGCACTTATCCGCGACTCGGCGTCGATGCGAGGCGTCGCGGACGGCCTGATCGGCGATGACAAGCGGCCGGTCGACACCGCCTTCCTCGCATCCGAGGAGATCAGCATCGCCCACGCCGCGGGGACGTGTCGCATGGGCGCCGACGACGGCGCGGTCGTGAGCCCGCGCCTCGAGGTCAGGGACACGCGGGGGCTGCGCATCATCGACGCATCGGTGATGCCGACCCTGCCCTCGGGTAACCCGAACGCGGCGACGATGATGATCGCGCACCGCGCCGTCGACCTCATGTCGGTCTGATACCGGCGTCACCTACGAACCAGTCGCCACGCGAACCATCGTCATCGTCCCGCACGACCGCTCGACGGTGGCTACTGTTCGACCATGCTGATCGGGATCCTCGCGGCGGTGTTCGCGGCGCTGGCGTACGGCACCGCGTCGGTGTTGCAGGCGCGCGGCGCGCAGAGCGTCGAGGACACCGGCGCGCCGGGGGAGGCGCCGTCGCTGCGGTCGACGATCACCGCGATGCTGACGGTGTCGTTTCTCGCGGGCACGGCGCTCGACGGCATCGGATTCCTCGGCAACATGGTCGCCGCCCGCATGATCCCACTGTTCTTGGCGCAACCGATCGTCAGTGCGAACCTCGTGGTGACCGTCGTGCTCGCCACACTGTTCCTGCACGCGCGGTTGTCGGTCCGCGACTGGACGGCCATCGCGGTCGTCGTCATTTCGCTGGTCCTGCTGGGTTTCTCGGCCGGCGACGAGGGTCACGAGCACGAATGGTGGCTGCACTGGGCGGTACTCGTCGTGGGAGCAGCGATCCTGGGACTCGGCGCCGCGATCCTGCCACGGATGCAGAGTCGTGTCGCGGTACTGGCGGGCCTCTCCGCCGGCGTACTGTTCGGGGTCCTCGCGGTCGCGGTGCGCATCCTCGACGGCCTCGACCCCTTCGATCTCGGTGAACTGCTCACCGACCCGGCGCTCTACGCGATCATCCTGTGTGGCCCGGGTGGTTTCTACATGTTCACCGTCGCCCTGCAGAAGGGGGCGGTCAGCGCGGCGTCGGCTGCTCTGGTCGTCGGCGAGACGGTCGTCCCCGGCGTCATCGGCATCCTGGTGCTCGGCGACACCACGCGTGCCGGTTGGGGCGCCGTCGCCGTGATCGCCTTCGTCGCCGCCGTGGCCGGCGCGGTGGTGGTGGCGATGTCGCCGGTGGTCGAGGCGGTCGAGCGGGCCGCCGAGAACCCGGTGCCGGACGCCACCCCCGGCTGACGCCCCCGGGTGTGACCTTCGGGTGTGACATCCGGCCGCGGTCTCGTGCCGAGTCGGAACCGAAAGACCCAGCGGACGCCGCATATCGGGCATGATGACGATCCATGCGGCTTCTCTCCCGCGGCCTCGGAACGCTGACCGCGATCCTCGGGCTGACGACGACCCTGTCCCTCCTCGCGCCCACGGTGTCGGCGGCGCCCGTTCCGGTACCCGCGGCAGCGCCGGCGCAGTTGCCGTCGCAGGACCCGTTCTACGATCCGCCCGCGGGCTACGAATCGCGGTCACCAGGCGCAGCGCTGCGGACGCGTCAGGTCGAGTTGGGTTGGCGCGGAACCAGTATCCCGATCTCGGCCACCCAGATCCTCTACCGGACGACGAACCAGTTCGGCAGGCCGACGGCGACGGTCACCACCGTCATCTCCCCGCCGGGTGCGGCTGCCGGAGCGCCCCGTCGCGTCGTGTCCTACCACTCGTTCTACGACGCCCTCGGCTCGCAGTGCGACCCGTCGTACACGCTGCGCGGCGGTAATGCCGCGGAGGCGCCGATCGACATCACGCTCATCTCCGGGCTCCTTGCCGCCGGTTACACCGTCGCCGCCCCCGACTACGAGGGCCGCGGGCTGCGCTGGACGATGGCGCGCGAATCGGGGTACGCCGCGCTCGACGGCGTCCGTGCCGCACTCGGTCACCTGCGGGCGCCGGCCCGGACGCCGGTCGGACTGTTCGGCTACTCCGGCGGATCGATCCCCACCGGCTTCGGTGCGGAGCTGGCGCCGCGCTACGCGCCGGAGCTGAACATCGTCGGGGCCGCCGCGGGTGGTGTGCTGGTGAACCCGGCGAACAATCTGGGGTACGTCAACGGCAGTCAGAACTGGGCCGGGGTGATCCCGGCGCTGATGGCGGTGTACGCCGAGACCTATGGCATCGACATGCAGTCCTACCTCTCCCCGAAGGGGGAGCAGGTCCTCGGACAGGTCGCGGGGGAGTGCATCGAGGCTTTCGCCGACAAGTACCCGGGTCTGACCGATCACCAGCTCCTCGTGCCGACGGTCGGCGGCCTGCTGGACGTTCCCGGTGTACGACAGGCGATCTCGCAGAATGTGATGGGGACGCTCGGTACTCCGCGCAGCCCCATGATGCTCGGGGTCGGCAACGTCGACGGCACCGGCGACGGTGTGATGATCGCGGCCGATGTCGCGCGCCTCGCCGGCTCGTTCTGCAACCGCGGGGTGCCGACGACGTTCACCGAGTACCGCGGCTCGAACCACACCCGGGCGTTCATCCCGTGGAGCGCCGAAGCGCTCGGCTTCCTCAACAGTCGCTTCTCCGGGCAGCCGGCCGGCGGGTGCGGCCGGTGACTACCGCCGTGGGCGCACATCCTCTTCGATGCATTGGAAACCCGTGAGCAAGTGGACGACCCGCGCCGAGCGTGACGGGGACGCCGACGCGATCCGCGACGTGGTGCTCGCGGCGTTCCCGACCCCCGACGAGGCGCGGATCGTCGATGAGCTGCGGGCCGACAGCGACGCCTGGATCGACGGGCTCTCGATCGTCACGACCGACGCCGACGGCACGATCGTCGGGTACGCGTTGTATTCGCGGTGCCGCGTCGACGCGGAGCCGGCGCTCACGCTCGGACCCTGCGCGGTGTTGCCGTCGTGTCAACGGTCCGGGGCGGGCTCCGCGGCCATCGTTGCGGGTCTCGACGTTGCCCGCGCGCACGGCGAGAATGTGGTGGTGGTGCTCGGCCACGCCGAGTACTACCCGAGATTCGGTTTCGTCCCCGCGTCCCGATTCGGAATCCGCGCGCCGTTCGACGTCCCGGACGAGGCCATGATGGCGTTGGTTCTCGACGATGCGCGCCCCGTGCCGAGCGGGACGATCGTCTATCCGGCTGCGTTCGGGGTCTGAGACGAACTTCGCGCCCCGGGGGACCCGGGGCGCGAAGGGTGGCCGACCTCGTCCTGCCGAGGGGAGGCGGTTCAGTCGGCGTCGGCGGACGGGCTGGCGTTGGTGCCCCCGTCCGAGACCTCGAAGTTCTTCCACTCGCCGTCGTCATGGACCTGCATGACGGTGCCGAGGCTGTCGTCCGGTGCGGCGACGGTCTTGAACCAGTCGTATGCGCCGGTGGCGTCGTCGAACTCCTTCTCCTCGACGACGTTCTCGCTCGAATCGATGACGCGGTACTTGGCCATGATGTTCTCCTCACGGTCGTTGTGTGCGACTCTCGGTCCGACGTCGTGTCCGACCGAGAGCCCTGTTCTCATCGTAGAAATCTGTCCGCGCCCGGAACCCCTGGCCGAGGTCGTCGAGCTCGGATCGTGTCGCGCGCAACGGGTCGGTAACGAGTCGCGAGCGATCGTGCCGCAGGGCTACCCACAATCGCGTCGAAGTAATCGGCCGGCGTCGACATCGCCGTCCACGGACGACGAATGACTCCGGACGCGGTTGGGTACACCCCGACGGTCCGAAGGCGTCGTCACGTCGTAGGGAGGGAATCGTGGCCGATCGCATCGACGACCTCTGGGGCGGACGCACCCCGTACGCGCCGGGTGAACGATGGCCCGTGCGGGTCGATCAACACCTCGCCGACGGGATCGGTCCTGACGAGGTGCAACGATGGGTTCGCTCGGCGTCGGTCCTGCATTCCAACGGCGACGCCCTCGACATCGCGGTGGTCGACGACCGGATCGTCGGCGTCCGCGGCCGGGCCGATGACCGCGTCAACCGCGGTCGCGTCGACGTCAAGGATCTCTACGGTTGGCAGGCCAATTCCTCTCGGGACCGACTGACCCGCCCGCTGATCCGGGAGCACGGACGCCTGGTCGACGCCACG
This sequence comes from Gordonia sp. p3-SID1431, assembly GCF_025143765.1. Classification (NCBI taxonomy): domain Bacteria; kingdom Bacillati; phylum Actinomycetota; class Actinomycetes; order Mycobacteriales; family Gordoniaceae; genus Gordonia; species Gordonia sp. p3-SID1431. The sequence continues at coordinate 22,642 of NZ_JAMBDT010000047.1, read as the reverse complement.
TGGGACGAGGCCATGGAACGGATCGTCGAGCGGTCCCGGTTCTTAATCGACGAGTACGGACCCGCCGCGATCGGTTTCTACACTTCCGGCCAACTCTTTCTCGAGGAGTACTACACGCTCGGGGTCATCGCGCACGGAGCCATCGGCACCGACCACGTGGACGGCAACACCCGGTTGTGCACCGCGACGGCGGCGGAAGCGCTGAAGGCCTCGTTCGCCAGCGACGGTCAGCCCGGGACCTACGCCGACCTCGACCATGCCGACACCATCGCGCTGTTCGGTCACAACATCGCCGAGACCCAGAGCGTCACGTGGATGCGCATCCTCGACCGACTCGCGGGTCCACATCCGCCGGCCATCATCTGCGTCGATCCGCGGACGACGCCGGTGGCCCGGCATGCGACCGTTCATCTGGCGCCGCTGCCCGGTACGAACGTCGCGCTGATGAACGGGCTGCTCCGCGAGATCATCGCCAACGATTGGGTCGACCACGACTACATCGACGCGCACACAGTCGGTTTCGACGACCTGCGCCGGATGGTCGACGACTATCCGCCGGAACGCGTCGCCGAGATCTGCGATGTCGCGGCCGACGATCTCTGTCGCGCTGCACATCTGTTGGGTAGCGCCGAACGACTGGTGTCGACGGTGTTGCAGGGCTTCTACCAATCGCACCAGGCGACCGCCGCGGCGGTTCAGGTCAACAACATCCACCTCATCCGGGGGATGCTCGGGCGGCCCGGGTGCGGACTGCTCCAGATGAACGGCCAGCCCACTGCCGAGAACACCAGGGAGTGCGGGGCCGACGGCGATCTCGCCGGATTCCGCAACTGGGAGAACGACGCTCACGTGCGCGAGCTGGCCCAACTGTGGAACATCGACAAAGACCGGCTACCGCACGACAATCCGCCCACCCACGCGATGGAGATCTTCCGCCTCGCCGAAGAGGGGACGATACGGATGCTGTGGATCAGTGCCACGAATCCCGCCGTGTCGCTGCCGGAGCTGAGGCGAATCCGGGCAATCCTCGACCGGGACGACGTGTTCGTCGTGGCGCAGGACATGTTCCCGACCGAGACGACCGAACTCGCCGACGTCGTCCTCCCGGCCGCCGGATGGGGTGAGAAGACGGGTACGTTCACCAACGCCGACCGCACCGTGCACCTGTCGGAGAAGGCGGTCGAGGCGCCCGGCGAGGCCAGAGCTGACCTCGACATCTTCCTCGACTACGCCCGGCGCATGGACTTCCGTGACCGGGACGGCAAGCCGTTGCCCCCGTGGACGGATGCCGAATCCGCTTTCGATGCGTGGCGTGCGTGCAGCGCGGGTCGGCCGTGCGATTACAGCGGGATGACGTACGAGCTGCTGCGGACCCGCGGTGGTGTGCAATGGCCCTGCACCGCGGACGCTCCCGGCGGCACCGAGCGTCTCTACGCCGACGGCCGGTTCTACAGCGCGGCGGACTACTGCGAGTCGTACGGCAAGGATTTACTCACCGGCGAGCCGCTGCAACCCGACGAGTACCGCGACCTCAACCCGGGGGCGCGGGCGCTGATCAAGGCGGCGCCACACCTGCCACCTCCCGAGAGTCCCAGTGCCGACCACCCTTTCGCGCTGATCACGGGACGAACGGTCTACCACTTCCACACCCGCACCAAGACGGGCCGCGCACCCGAACTCGACGGGGCGGCGCCGGAGGTGTGGGTGGAGGTCAACGCACTCGATGCCGCGCGCAGCGGTGTGCACGACGGCGACCTCGTCGAGATCGCCAGCCCGCGTGGCGCGATCACCGCAACGGTGCGGATCGCCGCCATCCGTCGCGGCGTGCTGTTCGTGCCCTTCCACTACGGGTACTGGGACGCCGACGACGACACCGGGCACCACCGTGCGGCCAACGAGCTGACCATCACCGACTGGGACCCGGCGTCGAAGCAGCCGATCTTCAAGATGGGTGCCGCGTCGATGACGCTCGTGACTGCGAAGTGAGGGATTCGTACCGGAATGCGGTACGAATCCCGCACTCCGCGTGACGGTTACGACTCGAGCTTCGACGCGCGGAGTTCATGCCCCTTCGACGTCAGGCAGCGTCCCGTGGGCAGGTCCCACTGCCATCCGTGCAGATTGCAGGTCAGCTTCTCGCCCTCGATGACACCGAACTTGCCGAGATCGGCCTTGAGGTGCGGGCAGCGCCGCTGGATCTCCCAGCCGTCCTTGGTGATCGACGCCGAGTCGTCGTGTGCTTCGGCGAACCAGCCGTCGGCGTAAGCGATCCGTTCGTCGGTCAGGCACTTGAAGAAGGTGTAGAGGAACTCGTTGTAACCGCCGATCCGCCAGGTGGTGAACCGCGTCGACAGGAAGATGGTGTTGACCCAGTCGGGCTCGTTGTCGCGCAGGACGGTCCGGACCAGCTCGGTGGCGATCCGGAAACCGTAGCGGTACTTGCCCTCTCCCTCCTTGGGCTCGCGCACGATGCGGTTCGGGAAGTCGATCACGACGGTCTCGGTGGCGTCGTTGGCCGGTCCGCCGCCCGGGGTCATCACCAGTCCGACGGGGTAGCCGATGCCGTCGCAGATCAGATCCGACTGCGCCATGATCGGCTCGAACAGCTCGCGGAGTGCGCCGATCAGCGGCTCGCCCTCGGCCGGTGCCCACGTGGCCTTCTCCGCGGCGATGACCGGTGCGAACTTCTCCTTCATCCGCTCGAGGTACGCCCGCTTGTTCTCGCCGAAGACATCGGCGGGCGCGTAGGGGTGGGTGACCTCGTTCAGCGTCGATCCCGAGAAGTTTGCGACCGAACCCGACACCATCATCAGGCCGCGGTGCTTCTCGCCGTCGTCGGTGCCGTGGATGCGCATCTGCTCCAGGAAGGTCTCCTGGTCCGGGAAGATCGACGTGGTGTCCGCGGTCTCGCCGGACCCGAAGTCGTTGAGGTAGAACAGGTCCTCGTCGAGGAACATCGGCGGTCCCGCCGACGGCACCACCCACGTCGCCCCGACCTGCTCGATGTAGGAACGCGCACGGTCCATTCCGCGCTGACGTTTCTGAGAGGCGAAGTTGGCCTTGGACTTCCGCGGGATGTCATAGACCATCGGGTACCAGATCGCGCCGGAGTACTGCAGCAGGTGGACGTCGACGTGCCCGAACGCCTCGTCGACGACGTCGAGGTCGATCGGCCGGGCGTCGTTCATGTTGAAGCAGACCGTCTCGCCGTCGGAGACGATGAGTCCACTGTCGCCGATCGGGCCGTCGGCGGGCGCCCGCAACGCGATGATCATGACGTCCAGCGAACCCTTGTCGGTCGTGACGGTCGTCTTGACCGAGTCGGTGGTCTCCACGAACTTGGAGAACCCGAGCTTCTCCAGTTCGCGGCGCAGGTCCGGCACCGGGTAGTCGGGGAGCAGGACGGTGGCGTCCTTGTTGACGTTCTCGCGCAGGTTCCGCTCGTCGAAGTGGTCGCGGTGCAGGTGCGAGACGTAGAGGTAATCGCAGTCGCCGAGCGTCTTCCAGTCGAGTTCGGAGTTGTCGGGGAAGGGCACCCACGAGGCGAAGTACGTCGGGTTGACCCAGGGGTCGCAGAGGATCGATCCGGCGGTGGTCTGGATATGGAAACCGGCATGACCGATGCTGGTGATCTGCACGAAGGGGCCTTTCATGGTGTGCGCGGGGCTGCGCGGCAGTGCACTACAGATTTCCAGGGTATCGAGCCGTGCCGCGCAGGTGCGTGGGCCATGAGTCCCGCGGGACGCGGGGCGTGAGGAGTCTCACGGGTCCCGCATCGGTGAACGACCGGTCACGGGTACCAGGCTGCCGACGGCGGCGAGGGCTCCGGGGAGAGTGGCTAAGCTCTCTCGCATGGAACCCGTGTACGACACCGTGATCACCGCCGCCCGCCTGTTGTGGCTGGCCGAAGGTCTGAAGTTCAAGGTGTCGGGTGTGGAACACGTACCGGCCGACGGCCCCGGCGTCGTCGCGATCAACCACACCGGCTACCTGGACTTCACCTACGCGGGGATCCCGGCCTTCCTGCAGGGTCGTCGCAAGGTCCGCTTCATGGCGAAGAAGGAGGTCTTCGACAACAAGATCTCCGGTCCGATCATGCGTTCGCTCAAGCACATTCCCGTCGACCGCGCGCAGGGTGCGGACAGCTACCGCAACGCGGTCGAGTATCTCCGGCGCGGCGAGCTCGTCGGGGTCTACCCCGAGGCGACGATCAGCCGGAGCTTCGAGCTGAAGGCCTTCAAGTCCGGTGCCGCCCGCATGGCGATCGAGTCCGGTGCGCCGATCGTCCCCACGGTGATCTGGGGGGCGCAGCGCGTGTGGACCAAGGGGCATCCCAAACAGTTGGGTCGCACCGGGTACAAGATCTCCATCGGCGTCTGCGAGCCCCTCGAGGCCACGGGCAGCGCCGACGCCCTCACGGCCAAGCTGCACGAGGTCATGAGTGCGAAACTCCTCGAACTGCAGGATGCCTACGGCGAGCACCCGAAGGGTGAGTTCTGGGTCCCCGCCCGGCTCGGCGGTTCGGCGCCGACACTCGAGGAGGCCAACCGGATGGACGCCCAGGAGCAGGCCGAACGTGCCGCCAAACGCGAGCCGCGGAAGGACGACCCCGGGGTCGTCTGATCGACTGCCGGCCGGTGAGGCGGCGTTAACCTGGACCCATGAGCGCAGCCAGGCACGGACACCGCGAGCCGGTGTATCGCACCTTGGAGCTCATCGCCAACGGGATCGTCCGGGCGCAGGCTCTCGACCTGCACTTCACCGGCATCGAGAACATCCCCGACTCCGGCGGCGCCGTGCTGTGCGTCAACCACACCGGCTACGTCGACTTCCTGCCGCTCGCGCTCGGGGTGCAGCGGGCCGGACGCCGGACCCGTTTTCTCATCAAGTCCGAGGTCATGGACATCGGGATCATGCGGTTCCTGGTCAACCACACCAAGACCGTCCCGGTGGACCGGTCGCGCGGCGCCGAGGCCTATCGAGCCGCGCTCGGGCGGCTGCGGGACGGCCACATCGTCGCGGTCTATCCGGAGGCGACGATCAGCCGCAGCTTCGAGCTCAAGGAGTTCAAGAGCGGTGCGGCCCGGATGGCCGCCGAGACCGGGGTGCCCATCATCCCGGCGATCGTGTGGGGTGCCCACCGCCAGTGGACGAAGGGCGGACTGCGGAACATCGGCCGGAGCCGGCTGCCGGTGCATGTCCGGTTCGGTCTGCCGTTCACCCCAGCTCCGGGCGAGTCCCCCGAGCGTGAGACCCTGAGGCTCCGCGACACCATGAACTCGATGCTCCTCGAGGTCCAGGACGCCTACGGTCCGCACCCGCCGGGTGAGTTCTGGGTTCCGTCGCGACTGGGCGGTTCGGCACCGACACCTCAGGAAGCCGCGGTGATCGAAGCCGACGAGGCGCTCCGCAAAGCCGAGGCGCGGGCGAGACGAGCCGCCGAGAGATCACGGTCGAGAGAAAGCAGACGCTGATGACATTCGGTCCACCCACACTCATCGCCAGCGACGTGGACGGAACCCTCATCGACGACGAGAACCGGGTCTCCCCGCGCACGCTGGCCGTGCTCGCCGCCGCCCGCGCCGCCGGTACGGAATTCGTGCTGGCCACCGGTCGCCCCCCGCGCTGGATCGCCGAGATCACCGACCAGTTCGCCGGCACCGACGCGTTCGTCCGGTACGCGGTGTGCGCCAACGGCGCCATCATCTACGACGCCGAGCACGACCACGTGCTCTGGTCGGCCAATCTCGAACCCGACGCCCTGGTCAAACTCGGCGAGATCGCCTACCAGCAGATCCCGGGATGCGGCATCGCGGCCGAGCGGGCGGGCCGTTCCGCACACGACGCCGCGACCGCACCGTTCGTCGCGAGCGCCGGCTACGAACACGCATGGCTCAACCCCGACCACGTCGAGGTCGGTGACGACGAGGTGTTCGGCGATCCGGCCGTGAAACTCCTGGTCCGTAAGCCGGGCATGGCCTCCGACGAGATGGCTCGTCGTCTGGAGCCGATGGTCGGCGACCTCGCCCAGGTGACCTTCTCCACCGACAACGGGCTCATCGAGCTGTCCGTACCGGGCACACACAAGGCGTCTGGACTCGCCCGGCTCGCCGAGCTCACCGGACTCCCCGTCGATGCGGTGATCGCGTTCGGCGACATGCCCAATGACGCCGAGATGCTCACCTGGGCGGGCCACGGGGTCGCGATGGGACACGGTCATCCGACCGCACTCGACGCCGCCGACGAGGTCACCGTGGGCAACAATGACGACGGCGTCGCGAAGGTGCTCGAGCGTTGGTTCGCCGGAACCTGATCCGTCCCCGCGAATCGCCGGACCCGGCTCAGGCCGCCGGCGGCACCGGGGCGGGGGCACCCGGTTCGACCGGCGGCGCGGGGGCACCGGGTGCGGCCGGCGGAGGTGCCGGGGCTGCGGGATCGGCGGGCGGCGTCGGTTCGGGTGCCGGCGGGGCGCCGCCGGCGAGCGCCCGGATCGCGGTGAGCGCCGCGTAGCCGTGGACTCCCGGACAGCTGGTGCTGTTGTAGTCGCGGTGCCCGGAGATGACCGGCAGGTTCGACTGCGTGCCCGCCGCGAACTTGGTGCCCGCGAACCCCTCTGAGGTCAGCGTCGCCGTGCCCGCCGGGTTGAGTCCGGCCTTGCCGAGGCGCCAGCGCAGGAACTTGCCGGTCGCCGACACCATCGCCGCGGTCGGCGGCGCCTCCTCGAGGTTGCCGATCATCGACACCCCGAGGGTCTCCTTGTTGAACCCGCCGGTGTGCGTGCCCTCGACATTGCGGTCGAGTCCGCCGAACGCGCCCTCGAAGATCTGGCCGTACTTGTCGATGAGCACGTTGTACCCGATGTCGCACCAGTTCAGGCTGCGTGCGTGATAGGCGTAGATGCCCCGGACGATCTCCGCGGACTGCTGCGGGGTGTAGTCGTTGCTGCCGGCCGTGTGGTGCACGATCGCACCGCGCATCTGCGGCGAGTACACCGGCTGCGAACACCGGATGGACTCGTCGGCGCCCCAGGCCTGGCGGGCCACGACCTGCGGTCCGCCGGTCAGCGGCGACAGCAACGACGAACCCAGGCCGAGCAGGCTCTCGGGGCTGATGAGCGTCGCCTTCAGCGCATTGAGGGCAACCGTGGCCAACTCCGTCACCACCGTGCTCGCGGTGCCGACGGCCAGCTGGGCGAGATCGCCGCCCTGGGTTTCCGCCGCCGGGATCGCGAGGCCGTCCTTGCTCGCGGCGACCTGCACCTCACGTGCGTCGCCCACCCAGACCGGTTCGGTACCGACCGGGTTCTTCGCGCTGGGCGCCTGTCCGCGGGAGATCTGCTCCAGGACCGTCCACGGTCCCCACTTGCCGTCGGGGTTCTTCGCACGCAGCTTGAGGTCGACGTCCACGGGTCGCTCCCAGGTGAACGCCACCATCTTGATCGGCGCCTCGCGCACGATGTGCGTGACCGCCGCCCCGACCTCGCGGCCGTCGGCCATCGTCGGTGTCGCCGGGGTCGTGCTGCTCGGGTTCGATCGGGTCGGGGTCCCCGGTGCCCGGTCACCTCGAGGCGCCGGCTGTTCCCGCGTCGTCGACGGTGCCGACCGCTCGCTGCTGCTGGGCGCCTCGGTCGTCGGGGTGGCGGCGGGTTCGGTTGTCTCCGAGCTGGTTTCCGGCGGCGACGATTCTGCCGAGGGGGATTCCGGCGGCGACGATTCTGCCGATGACTCCCTCGACGGCGATCCCGACGGGGCAGAGGGATCGGTGCTCGACGATGAGCCGGCTCCCGGGACGAGACCCTTCGGCAGCGGGACCGTCAGATCCGGCAGCGGGAACGCGTCCGGATCGATCGGCGGCAGTTCGACCCCCGCCGCGGCGAGGCCGGACGTCGCCACGTCGACGATGGCGGCGGGCAGTTCCCGTAACGGGACCTGCTCGATCTCGGTGTTGGAGACCGTCTGCTTGTTGTCCACCAACTGTGGTTCGGACTGGCTCGCGATCACCACGAACGGGCTCGCGACGACCGCGGCGGCGATCGCGGCGAGCGCGATCGAAGGTTTCGGTCTGGGGTAACGCACTCAGGTCTCCTCGCAGGTTGGTCGGACCGCGGCGCTGGTGCTCCGGGGGTGTGGTCGGGTCCGCTCAGCCGTCGACATCAGCGCAGCCGACGGCGTCGAAGCCACCAGGACTTCGAAGTCGTCGACTGTGCTCGGTACGGCGGTCATCGTCGCCGTCAGGCATCGACGACGGCGGCGACACACGCCGCGCATCGGTAACTCGTGATGTTCTTGTTATCTGTGTGACGGATGTGACTGATGTGTTGATGCTCGACGATGAGGTGGCAATGAATCCGGGGACCTGACCCCCGCGCCAGAGGTCACGGCGGCCCGGGCAACTCGTGATCCGGTTGTGATCCCCTCGGGTTGGTGATCGGCATCTGAATTCACTAGGGTCACTTAAGTCCCAATCGTCACATCAGTCACAGGCGTTACGAGCGGTGCAGAAGTTCGCCGCCCGCGGCTGGTGTCGTCGCGACCGAAGGATGTGTTCTGCAGTGACCAAAGCCCGACCTACACGGCTTCTGCCGCGATGGCCGGCGAGCGGTGCGCGGCCCGGACGGGCCCGCAACCGCGCGTTGACCTGGGCCGCGGCGGGGCTGGCGCCCGCACTGCTGGCCGGTGGACTCGCTGTCGCGAGCTCATCGGAATCGGCCGAACAGGTCGAGCTCTCGGTCGGGTCGACGGTGACGCTGATCGGGCACGGTCATGGCCACGGCCGCGGAATGGGGCAATGGGGAGCGTACGGCTACGCCCGCAAGGGCTGGACGGCACAGCAGATCTTGCGCCACTACTACGGTGGCACCACCGCGGGGAAGGTGGACAGGCCCGAGATCCTGGTGGCCCTCACGGGTCAGGGCTCGGTGAATGTGCACGCGGACGCCGGCATGCGAGTCGGTGGTCAGACGGTGGCTCCCGGGCAGGCGGTCAGCCTGTCCGGGGGCACGGCCACCATCCGCAGCGGGTGCGGCGGCGGTGTGGTGCGGTCGGTGCCGGCCACCTTCGTCGAACCCCTGAGCATGGCGCCCAACCGCCCGGCCGGTGAATTCCTCAAGTTCTGCGGATCGAACAAGGCCTACCGCGGGGCCATGGGACTCGAAGGCGGGCGCGTGGTCAATCGCATCCACATCGACGACTACGTCAAGGGCGTCATCCCGCGCGAGAGCCTGCCCGCCTGGGGCGACTCCGGCGGCGCGGCGGCGCTGCAGGCGCAGGCCGTGGCGGCACGCACCTACGCACTCGCGGCGATCGCGGGTGGCAAGAAGATCGACGACACCCAGAATTCGCAGGTCTACGGCGGTGTCTCGGGCGAGGACCGCCGGACCAACGCGGCCGCCGACGCCACCGCCGGCCAGATCCTGATGCAGAACGGTCAACCGGCTTTCACCGAGTTCTCCGCGTCGACCGGCGGCTACACGGCCGGCGGACGTTTCCCGGCCGTCGTCGACGAGGGCGACACGGTCTCGCCCAACCACAACTGGACCGCCACCGTCAGCGCGGGCAGCATCGGATCGGCGTTCGGAGTCGGTGCGCTGCGGAGCTTCGAGGTGATCGAGGCCAACGGCCTGGGCGCCGAACACGGACGCGCGATCAAGGTGCGCGCGGTCGGCTCCGGCGGGACCGCGGAAGTGAGTGGCGAGGAAGCTCGAACCAAGCTGCAGCTGAAGTCGTCGTGGTTCGCGGTCCAGGGTCAGCCCTCGCCGCCGCGGATCGTCAAACCGCCCACCGGCCCGGCGTCGCCCGGCGGCGGGGGCATCGACTTCGGCAGCCTCAACCAGCTCGCCGAACAGATCCTGCCCGGATCGTCGAAGTTCCTCGACATGGCGACGTCGGCGATGAACGGACGGTTCGCGGACCTCGGCGGGATCACCGGACCGCTGGGCCAGGCGCTCGGTGTGCCGACCCTGACCCCCGACGCCGCGGGCGTCACCCAGCTCTTCGAGAAGGGGATGATGTTCTTCACCCCGGCCACCGGACCGCGGGTCCTCGTCGGCAAGGGGCTCGAGCGCTACCAGGATCGCGGCGGCATCCCCGCGCTCGGTTTCCCGAAGCGCGACGCGTTCCGCTGAGAGCTCAGTCGCCTTCCGGTCCCGCCTCGACGATCTGGGTGGCGACCTCCACGAGTTTGGTGTTGGTGTCCTGCGACAACCTGGCGAGCAGTGCGAACGCTTCGTCGGCGTCGAGCCGGTAGCGCTCCATGATCATGCCCTTGGCCTGGCCGATGATGTCGCGCGAGCCGAGCGCGGCGCGCAGTTGCTGCTTCTCCTGGATGGCCCCGAGGGCGGTCGCGGCGTGCGCGGCGAACAGCTCGCCGAGTTGACGGGCCTCGGCGGTGAATGCCGCCGGTTCGGTGCTGTGAAGATTCAGCGCGGCCGAGTCATCGCCGTCGATGTAGAGGTAGAAGCAGGCCATCGACCGGATACCGAGATCGGCTGCCGCAGCCGCGAAGTTCGGCCAGCGCGTCTCGGTCCGCATGTCGTCGATCCAGACGGTGAGATCGGAGACCGCAGCCCGGATGCACGGGCCCTCGCCCAGTTCTCGCTGCAGATTGTCGGCCTGGCCGCCGAGGTCGCCGACCATCACCGGCGTCTCGATGGTGCCGTTCGCGACGAGGGTCACGGTCGCGTACTCGGCTCCCGGAATGGCGTCGACCGCGAATTTGGTCATCGAACGCAGCGCTGCTTCGGTGTCGTCGCTCTCGCGGCGCATCTCGCCGGCGATGCGCGTCATCTGAGCCCCGAAGTCCGCCAACTCGGTCACTCCTGCCTCCTCGTGAGACTGTTCAGAGCGCTTCGACTGGACCGACAGCAAAGCGCAGGCTTCGAACTCCCCCAGGCGTTCAAAGAGATCATTATGCCGTACGGTGCGCGTCCGCGACGGTGACGAGTCCTTCTCGTTGCGCGACCGACCCGATGGGTGACGAAGTCATCACGTCGACGCAGAAGTCCGTGTCCGAGTACGACGCTGACGGGTGCAACGCCGACGACCGCAGGGCCGCGTGCACCTCGTCACCGGTTCGCGGGTACTCCTCGACCCGCCACCGCCAGTGCACCGCGAGCACCTCGCCCGTCGGGGTCAGACATTCCGGCAACCGCGCGATCAGTTCGTCGAGATCCGCGTCACCGAGGTAGTAGAGGACCTCACTGAGGACGATCAGGTCGAACCGGCCGGGCGGCCAGTCGGAGACGATGTCGCCGACGCGCACCTCGACGGAGTCGTGGCCGTCGAGTCGCTCGCGTGCGAGCTCCACCGCGCGCGGACTGACGTCCGTGCACAGCAGATGATCGGCGCGCGTGGCCAACTGCGCGCTGAGCACGCCGACCGAGCAGCCGGGCTCGAACACCGACCCGTACCGGGGAGAGCTCAAGGCCGCCAGGCTGAGGGCGTACTTTCGTTGTTCGTACCACCGCGTCGTGAAGCCCCAGGGGTCGTCGCTGTCTCGGTACATGTCGTGGAAGTAGTTGTCGGCGAGCCCTTCTCGGCTCCTTGCAGTGTGGTCGTCGGCCATGTCGTCAGTCCTGATGATCGTCGGTGTCGAGTGCCGTCCCGGGTCCTCGTCGATGCCGATGTCGTGAGCGTCTTGGTTCACACGAAGACGAACTCCCGATCGCGGAGGAGGCGGTCGAGGATGTGTGGTCCGAGGACGGTGGCGTCTTCGGGGGCGGGTGACAGCGGGCGGATCTGGGTGTCGAAGGCCTGCACGGCCTCTCGTTTGGCGGCCTCGAGATCGTCGTCGAGGACGAAGGTCCGCATCCGCTCCCACGGGATGTCGGGATCGTCGGGTGTCGCCCAGTGCCACATCCAGATCGGATACATCCAGGCGGGGACGCCACATCGGTCGCCGACGCGTCGGGCACCCCGTCCGACGGCCTCGTGGTCGGGATGACCGTCGTGCGCCCACACCGCCAGCAGGGCCGTCGGGGTCTCGGGCTGCTCGGCGAGGGTGTGCTCGACGATGGCCTCGATCTCGTCCTCGTGGTCGGCGAGCGTGCCGTCGCCGAGCCCGCACCATCGCGTCGGTTCGATGCCCAGAACCGATGTCGCGGAGTCTACTTCGGCGCGTCGTCGGATCGCCAGCTCGGCGGGCGAGAGCGTGGGCGAACCAGGGTGCGACGCCGAGCCGTCGGACAGGCAGAGCGCGACGACCTCGATGCCACGTCGGTGGGCAGCCGCCATCAGCCCGCCGACCCCGAGTACCTCGTCGTCGGGATGGGCGGCCAGGACCACGAGCCGCCGGACGCCCGGCTCGAAGTCGGGCCACGGACCCCGCGCGGCGAACCACCGTTGCCATTCGGCTTCGGGAGTTCCCTCCGCCGAGGTGGGGGTGGCGCCGAAGCGGTGCGTCGAGGGGGAGCCGTCGGCGGTCATGGACCCGCCGATCCCGGTCCGGGTGGGACGCCGTCGGTCAGTGCGCCGAGTACTGCGAGGTCTCGATCGGCGTGGGACTGCCGGATGTAGACGGTGAGATCGGCGACGGCCTGCGCGTGACCGGCGTCGGCGGACAGCGGGCCGGGACCGAGCGCGCGTCCCACCCGGTCGATCACCGCGGTCGCGACCTGTTCGACCGACCAGCGCACGGCGAAGGCGAGTCGTTTCGACGGCGCGCCCGGGTCGGTGTCGATCTCGCGTGCCGCGGCCTGCAGATGCGCCCACCCGGACGCGAGATGGGCGTCGACCGCGCCGGCGTGCATCAGCAGCAGCGGGTCGTCGGAACGGGCGGCCGCGCGGTAGAGCGGCGCCGCGACCTTGCGGGCCCCGCCGAACCAGCATGCCGCGACCCCGATCCCGCCGTGCCAGAATCCCGGCCGGTCGAGGTATGCGCCCGGTTCGCCGATCGCGTCGGCGGGCACGGCGTCGAACGTGACGGTCCCGGTGTCGGAGTCCCGCATGCCCGCGTTGGCCCAGCCCGAGCTGTCCGCGGAAACCCCCGGGTGGCCGAGGTCGACGCCGAACAACCGGTTGCCGGTGTCGGTGCGCGCGGTGACCAGCGCGTGGTTGCACGACGACGCGCCCGAGCACCACTCCTTGGTCCCGCTCAGTTCCCAGCCGTGTGCGCCTCGGCGGGCGTCGACGCCGCTCCCGCGGGTCTCGGCCGCCCACACACCCCAGAACTCGCCCGGGGCGGTCCCGCCGTCGCAGATCTCGGCGAGGATGGCGTCGGCGTCGGCGTGCGCCTCGACGAGGCGACCCGTGCTGATGTCGTCGGCGCAGGCCCGGACGAGGGCGGCGAACCGGTCGAGGGTGCGTCCGCCGCCCGGGCGGGGGAGCGCGAAGGACGGGTCGCCGACGATCGCGCGTGCCCGTGCGGGCGTCACCCGGCGACCTCGTCGGGCCGGGCCCCGGACAGTTGCCGCAGGTAGCCCGCGAACCCGTGCCGTGCGCGCCCGTCGCGTCGCGTCGAGGTGCGGACCGGCGCGTGCGCACCCCGTTCGATGACCGCGTCCGCGGCATGCAGGCGGTCGACGAGATCAACGTCCTCGTCGGTGTCGAGCTCACGGAACCCGCCGACCTCGGCGTAGGTCGAGGCGCGGACGCCGAGATTGGCGCCGTGGACGTGGCCGTGCCCGGGGGACGGGTCGTACTCCCGCAGGTACATCTCGCCCGTTCCCGCCGGCCACTCGTCGAAACCGTCCGGGGTGACCGTGCCCACGTACGCGTCCGCCCCCGCGTCCGCGGCGGCGACATGCTCGGCGAACCAGTCGCGCGGAACCGTCGAATCGGCATCGGTCGTCGCGAACCACGTGGTGTCCGGTTCCGACGACGACGCAACCACGGACGCGAAACCGGCTCCGCGCGCCGCGCCGACACAGCGGACATCGACCACCACGGTCGACACCTCGTCCGTGACCAGCGTCGCGGAGTCGTCGTCGCAGGCGTCGAGCACCACGATCACCTCCACGGGGATCGGCACCGCCGTGGCCGCGGCCTGCAGGGCTTCGAGGCACGCGGGCAGACGCTCGGCCTCGTTGTGGACGGGCACCACGACGACGATGCGCTCGACCGGAGCCGTTGCCTGGTGTTCCTTGGGGAGCCCCGGAGCCTGCGAGGACACCCGGTCGTCGGGCGATCGTACGAACAGCGGCGTCACTCAAACCCCGAACTGATCACAGGAGAGGATGGGGCCCGGGGGCTACAGGCCGATGTTCGAAACAATACCCGCCTTCCGTGCCAGGCCACGTGGCTCGGAGATTACTCAGGGAGGGTCCGTTACCCTGAGGACCCGTGGCAACCAGTAGCAGCTATGACCTGATCGTCGTCGGCTCCGGATTCTTCGGCCTCACCGTCGCCGAGCGGGCCGCGACGCAGCTGGGCAAACGGGTCCTCGTGCTCGACCGGCGCGACCACCTCGGTGGCAACGCGTACTCCGAAGCCGAGCCGACGACCGGCATCGAGATCCACAAGTACGGGGCACACCTGTTCCACACGTCCAACGAGCGGGTGTGGGAGTACGTCAACCAGTTCACCGACTTCACCGGCTATCAGCACCGGGTGTTCGCGCTGCACAACGGGCAGGCCTACCAGTTCCCGATGGGCCTCGGGCTGGTCAGCCAGTTCTTCGGCCGTTACTTCAGTCCCGACGAGGCGCGGAAGCTGATCGCCGAGCAGGCCAGCGAGATCGAGACCGCCGAGGCGCGCAATCTCGAGGAGAAGGCGATCAGCTTGATCGGCCGCCCGTTGTACGAGGCGTTCATCAAGCACTACACCGCCAAGCAGTGGCAGACCGATCCCAAGGAACTGCCCGCGGGCAACATCACCCGGCTTCCGGTCCGCTACACCTTCGACAACCGCTACTTCAACGACACCTACGAGGGTCTACCTGTCGACGGTTACACCGCGTGGCTCGAGAACATGGCGGCCGACGACCGCATCGAGGTGCGCCTGTCCACCGACTGGTTCGACGTCCGTGAGCAGCTGCGCGCCGACAGTCCCGACGCCCCGGTCGTCTACACCGGCCCCGTGGACCGTTACTTCGAGTACTCGGCCGGCCGACTCGGCTGGCGCACACTCGACTTCGAGACCGAGGTGCTCGACACCGGCGACTTCCAGGGCACACCGGTGATGAACTACAACGACGCCGACGTCCCGTTCACCCGTATCCACGAGTTCCGGCATTTCCATCCCGAGCGGGACTCCTACCCCGACGACAAGACGGTCATCATGCGGGAGTTCAGCCGGTTCGCCGAGAACGACGACGAGCCGTACTACCCGATCAACACACCCGAGGACCGGGCGATGCTGACCACCTACCGTGACCTCGCCCGCACCGAGACCGCAAGTGCCGGAGTGTTGTTCGGCGGTCGCCTGGGCACCTATCAGTACCTCGACATGCACATGGCGATCGCGAGTGCGCTCACCATGTTCGACAACACCCTGGCACCGCATCTGCGTGATGGTGCGCCGCTGGTGGCCGACCCCGCAGGAGCCGAATAGATGACGGTGACTCCCGTGAACCAATCCGAGATCCCCGACGCCGGAGTGGGGCCGTCGAAAGCGAAATCCCTTCTGCAGCGGGTGATCTTCCCGCGCGCAGGCGAACCCCTCGACGTCCGGTCGCTGTACGTCGTGGAGTCCGAGAGCAACAACCGCCGGGCGCACGCCCCCAGCCGGACCTCGGTGCTCCTCGGTGCCGAGTCCGAGGTGAGTTTCGAGACCTACTTCAACGCCTTCGCCGCGGCCTACTGGCGCCGCTGGAGCATCCTCGACTCCGTGGTGCTCCGCGTCGAGGTGATCGGCACCTGTCGCGTCGACCTGTACCGCTCCAAGATCGACGGGTCGCGTATCGGCATCGGCGGTGATCTCGTCGACACCGACGAAACCGGCCGCGGCGTAGTCGAATTCGAGCTGGACCTCGGCCCCTTCGAAGACGGCGGCTGGATCTGGTTCGACGTCACCACCGACACCGACACCGAGATCGTCTCCGCCGGTTGGTACGCGCCCATCGAGGCGCCGACCCCGGACGCGGAGACCAAGCGCGTCACGGTGGGCATCCCGACCTTCAACCGCCCCACCGACGCGGTGAACGCGTTGGCCGCGTTGACCTCCGACCCCATGGTCGACGAGGTGATCGACGCGGTGATGATGCCCGACCAGGGCACCAAGAAGGTCGTCGACGAACCCGGGTACACCGAGGCCGCGGCCGCTCTCGGCGACCGGCTGCACATCTTCGACCAGGGCAACCTCGGCGGCTCGGGCGGGTACGCGCGCATCATGTACGAGGCGCTGCGGCTCACCGACTCGCCCTACGTCCTCTACATGGACGACGACATCGCGATCGAACCCGACTCGATCCTGCGGGCGCTGGCCATGTCGCGATTCGCGAAGGCGCCCATGCTCGTCGGCGGTCAGATGCTGAACCTGCAGGACCGCAGTCACCTCCACTGCATGGGTGAGGTCATCCGGCGCGACACCTTCATGTGGACCGCGGCGCCGTTCGTCGAGTACGACCACAACTTCTCCAAACACCCACTGCGCGACCGCGAGAACTCGAAGAACCTGCACCGGCGGATCGACGTCGAGGGCAACGGTTGGTGGATGTGCATGATCCCGCGCGAATGTGCGGAGCAGATCGGCCTCCCGATGCCCCTGTTCATCAAGTGGGACGACTGGGAGTTCGCACTCCGCGCGTCGAAGGCCGGTTACCCCACCGCCACCGTGCCGGGTATCGCGATCTGGCACATGGCCTGGAGCGACAAGGACGACGCGATCGACTGGCAGGCGTACTTCCACCTGCGCAACCGGCTCGTCGTCGCTTCGATCCACCACGACGGTCCCATCACGGGGATCGTCCGGTCGATGACCAAGGCGACCGCGAAACACCTCCTCTGCCTGGAGTATTCGACGGTCGCGATCCAGAACGAGGCGATCCGGGACTTCCTCGCCGGACCCGATCACATCCGCAGTCTGCTGCCCACCGCGCTGCCGAAGGTCGCGCAGATGCGCAAGCAGTATCCGGACGCGGTCGTCCTCCCCTCGGCGACCGAGCTGCCGCGGACCTCGGGCGAGGCAACGCATCTCGGGACCTCGATACCGCTGAACCCGATCAGCAAGATCAAGGCGCTGACCGCCGCGGTGGTGAACAATGTCCGCCCGGCCGATCCCCGGCATCACGAGGTGCCGCAGGCCAACTTCCCACCGATCGAGGCGCGATGGTTCTCCCTCGGACGGGTCGACGGTGTCACGGTCACCACCGCCGACGGCCGCGGCGTCGTCTACCGGCAGCGCGACCGCGAGAAGATGATCGAGCTCGCCCGGGAACATTTCGCCCTCGTGAAGGAATTGCAGGACAAGTTCCCGGAGATGAAGCAGCAGTACAGGTCCGCACACCGCGACCTGACGTCGAAGGAGAGCTGGGCGGGTGTCTTCGGAATCTGATGGTCCGGTGATCGGCAGCGGGGGCGACACGGTCCTGGAGGACCGTGCGGAGACGGGGAAGGTCCCGGCCGACGACACCCCGCGTCCCCTGAACGGCGAGGAGAAGGCGCTGGTCGCCATCCAGGCCGGGCTCGGCGCCCGCCCGGGCGTCCGCCCGGCCGCGCGCGGACTGTCGCACGTGGGCGAGCACGCGCTGGGCTGGCTCGCGATCTCGGGGGCCGGGTGGGCCCTGGCCCGCCGCCGCGGTGACGTACGGGCGCAACAGCTCTGGCTCGAGGCGGGAGTGGGCGCCTTCGGCGCGCACGCCGCGTCGGTGATCATCAAGCGGATCGTGCGCCGCCCGCGGCCCGCACACCCGGCGATCGCCATCGGGGTGTCGACGCCGAGCAAACTGAGTTTCCCGTCCTCACACGCCACCTCGACCACCGCGGCCGCGATCCTCATCGGCCGCGCCGCCGGCTGGGACCCGAAGGTGCTGCCCGCTGTGCTGGTCCCGCCGATGCTGCTGTCCCGACTGGTGCTGGGCGTGCACTACCCGACCGACGTCACCGCGGGTGCCGCGATCGGTGCCGCGAGCGCAGCGGCGGTCATCGTGGGCGATAAGGTGCTGCTCGAACCCACCCGGAATGACCAGGAGTCCGGACGTGCCCGCCGCGCGGCGCGCGTCCTGGCCCGGCTCGGCCTGACGGCCGCGGTCCCCGGCGGGACGCTGCGTCTTGCCGCGTCCCCCGTCATCGCGCGGGTGACACGACACAGGGAGAGTGCATGAGCGAGGAGCCGATCGAGCACGGGAAGGTTCTCGGACCGCCGAAGAACCTGACGTCCGGGCTGATCAAGGCCGTCCGGCCGCGGCAGTGGGTCAAGAACGTCCTGGTGCTCGCCGCTCCGCTCGCCGCGGGCAACATCACCGACGTCTCGGTGCTGGGCTCCGCCGGTATCGCCTTCGTCGCCTTCTGCCTCGCCGCGTCGAGCATCTACCTGGTCAACGACGCGATGGACGTCGAGTCCGACCGCAACCACCCGACCAAGCGGTTCCGGCCGATCGCGGCCGGCGTCGTCCCGGTGACCCTGGCCTATGTCCTCGCCGCCGTCCTCCTCGTCGGCTCGATCGGCATCGCGTTCCTCGCCAACTGGCAGACGGCCGTCGTCATCGCCATCTACCTGGTGATCCAGCTCGGCTACTGCTTCGGCCTGAAGAACCAGGCCGTCATCGACATCTGCATCGTGTCGTCGGGCTTCCTGCTGCGCGCCATCGCCGGTGGTGTCGCCGCCGAGATCGTGCTGTCGCAGTGGTTCCTGCTCGTGATGGCCTTCGGGTCGCTCTTCATGGCGGCGGGTAAGCGCTACGCCGAACTCCAGCTCGCCGAACGCACGGGCGCCAAGATCCGTAAGGCCCTCGAGTACTACACGACCACCTACCTGCGCTTCGTGTGGACCCTGTCGGCCACCGCGGTCGTGATCTTCTACGGCCTGTGGGCCTTCGACAAGGGCGACACCAACGTCGCGTACGCCATCTCGATGGTGCCGTTCACCGTGGCGATCCTCCGCTACGCCGTCGACGTCGACGGGGGTGCCGCGGGCGAACCCGAGGAGATCGCGCTCGGCGATCGTGTCCTGCAGCTGCTCGCCGTGGCGTGGCTGGTGTGTGTGGGTGTCGCGGTCTATGCAGTCAATTGATGAGTCGCCAACCGGATTCCGGGCGCTGACGACCGGCCGCACCAAGGTCGCGGCCGTCAGTTTCGTCGTCGGGGCCGCCGTCGTCACGACGTTCTTCGCGATCGGTGCGTGGCAGCGCCGGTGGATCGCCGACGACGGACTCATCGTCCTGCGGACGCTGCGCAACCTCTTCGCCGGCAACGGTCCGGTCTTCAACGCCGGGGAGCGGGTCGAGGCGAACACCTCGACCGCCTGGACCTACCTGCTGTGGTTCTGGGCGTGGATCACCGACGGTCAACTCGAGTACGTCGCGCTCTGGGTGGCGCTGGTCTGCTCGGTCGCCGCGATCCCGATCGCGATGTACGGCAGCGCGCGCCTGTTCGGGACACGCATCGGCGGGCTCACCGGCGACGGCTGGACCCTGCTGCTGCCGTTCGGCGCGGTCATCTACATCGCCATCCCGCCCGCGCGCGACTTCGCCACGAGCGGGCTCGAGAACGGACTCTGCATCTTCTGGGCGGCCGTCCTGTGGTGCCAGCTCGTCGCCTGGGCGCGGCGCGGCCCGCACACGAGCCGCAGGAGCGCGGCGGTCACGCTCGTACTCGCCTTCACCGCCGGTCTGGCGCCGCTCATCCGGCCCGAACTGGCGATCCTCGGCGGCCTCGTCCTGCTGCTGGTGTTCTTCGCGCCCCTCGGCTGGAGGATGCGTCTGGGCGTCGTCGTGGTCGCGGGGACTCTGCCGGTCGGCTACCAGATCTTCCGCATGGGCTACTACGCCCTGCTGGTTCCCAATCCCGCGGTCGCGAAGGACGCCAGCGGTGCCAAGTGGGACCAGGGCTTCGCCTATCTGACCAATCTCTTCGGCCCGTACGTGCTCGTGCTGCCGGTCGTCCTGGCGGCGGTGGCCGGGGTGCTGCTGGTCGTCGGCGGCCGCATGCGGTCGAAGAGGGCCGACGCCACGGGTGCCGACGCGACCGCGGATTCGGTTGACGCAACGGCCGACTCGACGACGGACACCCGGTCGACGCGCCTCGCCGGATGGTCGCGCCGGCTGCAGTCCTCGACCGCGGTCGTGACCGTCGTGGTCCTCGCCGGCATCGTGCTGATCGTCTACTGGATGCGTCAGGGCGGCGACTTCATGCACGGCCGGGTGCTGCTCGTTCCGGTCTTCATCACCCTGTTGCCCTTGATGGTCGTCCCGGTGACGATTCCCGCCCACGTCGGTGCGGCGTTCCGTCGCCGGCCGTCGACGGACTCCGAGTCCGTGATCTCCGACCCGGTGGACGACGCGGCTCCGGCGCCCGAATTCAGCCCCGCCGACCGCCGGCGCGCGCGGGCCCAACTGGTCGGCGCGGTGGCCATGAGCGCCATGTGGATCACCGTCGTGGTGTGGGCGGTCTCCACCCACGCCAACGTGCTGCCGAACGCGGGCATCGACATCGGCCGCAGCGGCATCGTCGACGAGCGCCGCTTCTACGTCACCAACATGGGCAACGAGAATCCCGTGACCGCCGAGGATTACCTCGACTACCCGCGCATGAGCGCGATGGTCGAGAAGATCGACGAGTACCGCGAGGACGGCGGCGTCATCCTGCCGTCGTTCAACTACGACGAGTGGTACGTGGCGCAACTTCCCGCCGTGATGCCGAAGGGTGCCGAGCGGCAGGTGACCGTCTACTTCCTCAACCTCGGCATGACGAGCATGAACGCCCCGCTGGATGTGCGCGTCATCGACCAGATGGGTCTGGCGTACCCGCTCGCCGCGCACACCGAGCGTCTCGAGGACGGCCGTATCGGCCACGACAAGATCCTGCCGAGCGAGTGGGTCGTCGCCGAGGCCGGGGCATACCCGCGCCGCCCCGTGCTGCCCGGTTATCTCGACGAGGACCTGGTCCGTCAGGCCCAGGTGGCGCTGCAGTGCCCGGAGACCAAGGACCGGTTCGCCTCGTTCGAGGCACCGTGGTCCTTCGACCGCTTCAAGCACAACCTGCGTCAGGCGTTCACCTTCAACAGCTACCGCATCCAGCGTGAGCCGGAGTACGAGATCCAGCGCTGCGGCCTGGAGATGCCACCGCCGGTGAACCCACGCTAGTTACGCGCGCCCGGGCGCGGCACCCAACCACACGACACCAAGAGAATCCCGAGAAAACGCGGGGTCGAACCTGTGGAGTTGCCGTCGAACATCTCGGATCGGTAACGTCCCCGTGGGCGCGGCCGATAGAAAGGTCGTGACTGAGGCGTTCTGAACTGCTGGGACGCCGAAGTGACGGGGGTTGTGATCGCGATCACATGGTTTGTCACGTTCGGGGGCATCGAATAGGCTCGCCGACGGTGAATCGCATGCGAGAACGACTCGTGAACGACGTCGCGCCGCGCAATGAGCCGGGGGACGAAAAATGTGTGACGCACAAGGACCGGTAGGCCACCGGGGACCATGAGTTCCGGCCGATCGGCTGAAGAGGGAGATTCTGTACATGCGTGAAGCTGCCACCGAGGCGCCGAGGCCTGCGCGCAACCGGATGAGCAACCGGTTGATCGCCGCTTTCGTCGCCATCCTGACAGTTGTGGGACTGACCGGTGTCGTCGCCGGCCAGGCCAACGCCCGGATCGGCGGAACGCAGGTCGGCAAGCAGGAGTTCTGGGTCAACGGCTGCGGGATGCCGAACGTCAAGGTCCGCGCCTGGAAGAAGCCCGGCAACTACAAGACCGTCATCCTCCTCGACGGCATGCGCGCCCAGTACGACTACAGCGGCTGGGAGATCAACACCAACGTCCAGGAGATGGTGAAGTCCGGCGTCAACGTCGTCGAGCCCATCGGTGGACCCGCGAGCTTCTACACGGACTGGGACGCACCCAGCAACTTCAACCGGCAGCCCTACCGGTACCGCTGGAACTGTGTCATCAGCCGGACTCTCATCAGTGCGCTCGACGCCCGTGGCTTCCGCGTCGGACCGTCGAAGCGCTACGCCATCATGGGCCTGTCCATGGGTGGTAACGCCGCACTGGTCCTCGGTGCCCAGAACCGTCAGCACTTCGACCGCGCCGGCTCGCTCTCGGGTTACAACTTCCTGAGCGCGCCCGGCATGCGTACCGCGCTGCGCCTGGCGATGCTCGACGTCGACCCGAAGCCGTGGAACATCGACGCGATGTGGGGCCCGCCGTGGAGCATCCGCTGGTTCCAGAACGATCCCTTCTGGAACATCGGCCTGATGCGCGGAATGAAGGTGTTCGTCGGTTCCGGTAACGGTCTGTTCGGCCGCTACAACGCACTGCCCAACGTGTTCGACGACCTGTTCAAGGGTTCGACCCTCGAGCTGCTCGCCTTCACGCAGTCCAAGGCCTTCGAGGCCGCGGCCTTCGTCCAGGGCGTCCCGCTGATGACCTACTACGCCAACGGCACCCACGCCTGGGGCTACTGGCAGGACATGATCTGGAACGCCAAGAACCGCGGGTTCTTCCGCTGATCTGACATCGCCGGTTCGCCGGCCACACGACGCCCCCCCCCGGGGGGTGGGGGGGGGGGGGGGGTGGGCCAGATGTAGGCCGCGGCTGGCACCACA
>NZ_JAMBDT010000046.1:0-37384 GCF_025143765.1 Gordonia sp. p3-SID1431 | reverse complement strand
GGCATGTGCTCATCCTTCCTGACTCAGAAGGAAGCGGCATCAAACCTGGGGTGATTCAGAGCGCGTTCCCACCCGCTCCCTGAGGAGCGCTCGGAGCTTGCGGAGAGCGCGTCACGAAGGGTCGACGCGACTCAGGCCGGTACGGCCCCGTTGGTGTTGGCGCGGTACGCCGCGATGTGGGCGTTGCGTTCCTCGTCGGACATCTCGTTGAGCAGCACGTTCGGGCTGTTGAAGACGTTGCCGCGGACATCGTCGAGCGTCCACATCTTCTTCGGGTCCAGGTCGAGGTGCGGCTGCGGGATGAGCGTCTTGCCGTCATCTCGGACGTAACCCAGATCCTGGATGATGTCGGCGAGATCCTTGCCGTGATGCAGCGTCTCCCATTCGCGGAAACCGGTGAGACGACCCATGTTCGGGGTCTCTCGGCCCTCGTACTCGCCCCGGAAAGCCACCGCATCGGTCCAGTAGCAGGTCTCCGAGCAGTACGTGCGCCATTGGTCGTCGACCTTCTCGGTGACCATGTCCTCACGGACGAGGCACGGCACCATACAGGTCCAGCAGCGGTGCGGGTACTCGTAATCGACGTCCTCGAAGGCGATCGGCTTGTTGCGTCCCGGGTAGGCGAGCCGGTTGTAGTTCTCCCACCACTTGCCGAACTTGTTGTACCAGCCGGGGTACTTCTCCTCGAACCACTCGAAGTCCTTGTCGGTCATGGCGTCGATGCGCCAGTAGTTGACCGGCCAGCCGGTGGCGAAGAACCGCGCGACCTCATGGACGTAGTGCTTGTCGACGATCCGCTTCCACGCCTCTTCGACGAGGTCGTGCGGGATGGTCAGCCCGTACTTCTCCAGCGGCAGAAGGTAACTGCGGTAGTAGTCGTCGTAGATCCAGCGACGCCACATCTCGGCGTAGCTCTCGCGGTCCTTGCGACGGTCTTTCGTGCCGTACTCGATGAAGGTGCCGATCGCGGCGTCGACGACGCAGTGGTTGTTCCACCATGCGTACCGCAGATCACGTTCCAGTAGTGGGCGATTGCGCTCGTCGGCGAGAGCCATGAGCAGAATCGAGTAGCCGTTGGAGATGTGCCGCGACTCGTCGGACTGGACGGAGTGGAACACGGTGGGCAGCAGGTAGTCGCCGTTGGCGGCGGCCTCGTCGGGCATCGCGACGAAAAGTGTGTTGGTGAAGGCGGTTTCGGCGACCACGGTGAGGTAGATGTTGGCCGCGGTGATGGCGTCACCGGTGATGAACCCCTCGCCGAACTGGCGGCCGATGGTGCCGGCGTAGTTGTTGGCGAACGCCTTCTCGGTGATGTCGAAGCCGGCCGGGTCGATGTAGTTGTTCATGTACAGCTTCTTGAGGTTCATCTGGATCGTCGAGTGACGAACCTCGTCGATCATCTGCACGGCCAGGCCGTTGTGGATCTCCGGGTTGGGCACGGCGTCGATCGCCATCGGCATCGCGCGGGCCGCGGAGATCTCGGGGAACGGGATGATCGACAGGAACAGCTTCTGCCATTCCAGCCAGCGTTCCTGCACCTGGCGGAACATGTTGCCGCGGATGGCGCCGTCCATGGCGCCGTATACGCGGTTGTCTTTTTCCTCCTCCATCGGGAAGTACGACCGCATGATCTGCTTCAGCGGATCCTTCTTGGGGGCCTTCTCGAATGTGTAGTCGGTACCGAACCGGGTGGCCGGGGTGGCGAAGGTGGGCTCCCAGGACAACTCGGTGATCTTCGCATGGGCTTTTGTCAAGCTCTGCCTGCTCAAAGTGCGCCTCCTCGGTGGAGAGCCGGCGGATTGCCGGCCCGCATGGACTGGAGCGACTTCGATACAACCCTGTGACGTGGATTACAAACGTCTCACTGTGAGACGACGACAGAGAACCCGCCCGGTGCGGTGCGCCGGGGCGGGTTCGGAGGTGGTGACGGACCGCTACAGTTCGCGATCCGCGGCGGCGAACGACCCGGACGGAAGCAGCGGATCGTTCAGACGCTGGGCGTACTGGTCGAAGTAGATCCGCGCGATCAGCTCGCGCCGGCTGCGGACGCCGGCCTTGTCGAAGATGGATTTCAAGTGGTCCTGCACGGTGTAGGCGGAAACGTGCAGGGCGGTGGCGATGTCCTTGGTGGCCACACTCTGCAGCACCATCTGGGTGACGTCGCGTTCACGGGCCGTGAGCCCGAAAGCCTCGACGACCAGCGGGATGATCTCGGGCGGGCGGGCCTCCTCGATGGTCACCACGACCTCGCCGACCCGGCCGTCGGCCGACGACAGCGGCGACGCGTGGATGACGAGCCACATGCCCGACGCCCCGCGCACCCGGAGGCGCGGCGGGACGGAGGACTCACCCGAGCCGTAACGGCGTGCGGCTCCGATAAGGCCGTAGATCGGGTTCATCACCGCCGCGCCGTTCGGACCGGACGCGAGGTCGGCGATGCGCTCCTGGCTGCCGGCGCTCATCTGCACGATCTCGTTGCTGCGGTCGATGATCAGCACCGCCGGGCCGTGGCCGGTCGGCGGTGGCGGACTCGGCGCGTCGACGGTGGCAGGGGCGGCGGCACTCGCCCCGCCGGCGACCACACTGCTCAGCAACCCCACGCGCACGCCGTAGGCGAGAGTGCGCGACAGCGAACCCAGGAAGTCGATCTCGTCGGCGTCGAAGGGCCGGCATCCGGCCCCGCTGCGGAACATCGCGATCCCGGCCCACGCCCGGTCCCCGTCACGCAGCACCAAGCGGGCCTCGTCGTGGAAGCAGTATTCGGGAATCATCAACTGCGACATACGATTAGACCGTTCGGTGGCGCCCCGGTTGAGGAGGTTGAGTCCGACCGCATCGCGTTTGGCGGCCACCATCTCGCGGTATGCCGTCGGCTCGACCTGCCCGTATTCGAGGAGACCCCAGTCCGGGTCCCGGTGATCCTCGCCGAGCAGTGATCCGTACTTGCGGGCGCTGGTCAGCAGGACGGTGTTGGGATCGAAGGTGCCGATGCACACCGCGTCGACGGGCACCGCGCGGCTCAGGGAGGCGACGGTCTCGGCGAAGAAGTCGTCGAGACCGAGGCCGGCGTGGGCCACGACCTCGATGTCGCGGCGCACACGCTCGGCGGTCAGACTCGATGTCATTCGACAATTGTGGGCATGAGCTGCACGGATGTCTATCCCACAATAGTGGGGTCCCCCGGACGGAGGACACCGGCCGGATCGTGGCGTCGTCGGATGGTCTCGAGGCGCGTCCGCTGGTCGGTCGACCACAGCGCGTCGCGTTCGGTTGCCGTCCGCCCGGAGAAGTTGAGCAGCGCTCCACAGGAGTGGGCGGCCACCGCGTCGGTGACGGCCGCGAGATGCTCACCGACCTGTTCGCCCAGCGGGCCGGCGGGTACGCCGATGGCGAGGACGGAGAACGTGCCGTCGCGTCCCACGACGGCGTTGGGTACGCGCTGTGGCGACCGCAATCGGCCACCCAGGAGACGGACCTCGACGATGGCCAGCGGGCTCGCGACCTGCGGCCCGGCTACCGCGAGCAGGGCATCCACGGCAGATGCCGGAAAATCGGCGAGTACGCAGCCGCGTTCGGCGCTCGGCATCGGCCCGGGCGGGTCCATGTGTACCGCGTCGAGCGCAGCGGTCGGGAGGACGTCGATGTTCTCCAGGAGGATCGGACCCGCCGACCGCATCGGTGCGAGCACCGCGGCGGCGGTGGCCGGGTCCCCGGTGTGGGTGTAGCGGACGTGCACGGCGAGCTGACCCTGTAGGGGCGGGGGCAGGTTGGGGTCCGGCGGGAGGCGGAGGATCGCCACCGAGGTCCCGGCCTCCTCGGGCAGGGAGGGCGCCCATTCGCGCCAGGCGTGCAGGACGTCGGCGGCCGCCGAGCCGGCGAAGAAGATCCCGCCGCCGTAGACCGTGGGCAGATCGAAGAGCTCGAACTCGAGTGCGGTGACGATGCCGAAGCCGTCCCGTCCGCCGAGCAGTGCCCAGAACAGGTCCGAACCCGCGGATGCGTCGACCGTGCGGACGAAACCGTCGGCGGTGACGAGCTCGATCGACCGGACATGATCGGCGGCATAACCGAACTGACGACCCAACGGACTCAGTCCGCCGCCGAGTGTGTACCCGACGACACCCACCGACGACGACGAGCCGACGAGCCCGGTGAGGCCGTGCGGAGCGGTCGCGGCGACCACATCGCGCCACCGCGCACCGGCTTCGACGCGCGCGGTCCTGGTCACCGGATCGACACTCACCCCCGCCATCCGGGACGTGGTGACGACGACCGTGCCGCGCCCCTCGATCGGCGATCCGTGCCCGGTCGCCCGCGCACCGACCCGCATCCCGTTCGAGCGCGCATATCGCACGGCGGCGGCGACGTCGGCAGCGTTCGTCGCCCCGACGACCACGTCAGCGGCGGGTATCGCCGCGAGGTTGAAGCCGGTCAGTTCGGCGGTGTAGCCCTCGTCGGCCGGGGTCAGAACGGGACCGCTGACCGCGGAGAGCAGGGCGTCGAAGTCGGTGAAGTCGATGGGTTCGGAGGTGATGGACACGATGCTTCCTTCGTAATGATCTGCGGATGAACGGGTTCGAGCGTCGGTGCTGCTGTGGTGGGCCGCCGGACTCGGCGGCTCGATGGGACTCAGAGTGGCCGACGCCCTTTTGTTCCCGCCATCCCTCGAACGCGGGAAATGCTCGTGCCAGAGTTCTGGGTTCGTGTGCGTCCCAGAAGTCTGGGGGGCGTCGGTCGACCCGACCCCCGCTGGTTGAGCCGGCACCGAGCGGAGCCGCCGGGCCGAGCAAGCGACGAAGGAGCGCGTCGAGGTCGAGGCGCCGAGTCGAAGCCACTTGGTGACCCGACGCCGCTGCACAACCCCTGCGGACCCAGCCCCACACGCCCGGCGGGTTGCGGATGCGCCCCGGGGGAGCGACTTCGCGGGATCTTCAGTCCACTTCAGACTCGCAACTTTTCACCCAGAATCCGTAACAGATGTGACTGAAGTTCACCTCTGTCAACGATTCACGCACAATCAACGCGAATCGACGCACAGTCGACGAAAAACGCTGCACAGTCGACAGTTTCGAGATTTCTGAGCCTGTGGAAACTCCTCGTAGTCGAACGAATGTTCCGGTACCTTGGAGTCATGCCAGAGCTCACCACGCTCCTCGATCAACTCATCGAGACCACCCCGCCCACCGACGACCCGACGGGCAGAGCAACATTCGACGCCCTCGACACGTGGCGCCTGATCCGCAATCTTACAGATCATCAGATCGTCGCGCACGCAGCGCAACTCGACGAACTCGGTGTCGCACAGAAGGCCGGTAGCACCACCAAGAAACTGCTGATCGAGTCAGGCCACGCACCGGCCGCCGCGCACCGCACCATGCGAAGCGTCGATGCGTTGCCGGGGTTGCCTGCGCTGTCTCGTCATGCCGCTGACGGGCGGCTGTCCGGTGAGGTCGTCGATGCCATCGTCCGCGGCATGAACGAGATCGAAAAACGGTGTGGTGACGCTCTTTCCGAGGGAGAACGCTCCCGGTATGAGATCGAACTCATCGCCCAAGCACTATCCGGTGCTACGCCGACCGAAGTGCTCAAGCATGCTCACGCCATCAGCAACGCCCTCGCCGACGCCTCTGACGCCGGAACCCCAGCGTCGGACGATGCACGCTTGAACTCGGTGAACGCGCACACCACCGACGACGGCCGTGTCGAGGTGCGTGCCGACCTCACCCAGGTCGTGGGTGAGAAGTTCCTGGCCATGATCGACGAACGGTCCTGCCCACGGCCCGAACCCGACGGCGCCGAGGACCGTCGCACCGCCGAGCAACGCCGCGCCGACGCCTTCGAACTGATCCTCGACCAAGCCGCGATCGGCGCGAGCATCGACACCGTCGGAAGCCCACGCACCCAGTTGATGCTGACGATCCCCGCGACCGGAGACCTCGCGACACTGCCGTGGACCGGGACGGTCAGCCACGCCACCGCCAAACAAGCGTCGTGCGACGGCTCGCTGACGGAGATCATCCTCGACAGTGAGGGCGTACCGCTGCAGATGGGCCACACCCACCGCTTGTATCCGGCACACCTCCGCAAAGCGATCATCGTGCGTGACGCCTGCTGCATCAAATGCGGTGCACCGCCGTCCCATACACAGGTGCATCACATCAAGTCGTGGGCCGACGGCGGACCCACCGACCTCGACAACGGCTGCCTGCTCTGCCAACGCTGCCACACCCAGGTTCACCACCACGGCTGGGACATCGTCATGGGGTTCGACCGACACCCCTGGCTCGTCCCACCCGCGATCATCGACCCGCATCGTCGACCACTACCCGCTTACAACCGACGCACCATGCGACTCGACGACGCCGCCTGACCGGCCCTCCGTCACACTTTCGCGTAGCACCTTCTGCACCCGGACCGTACCCGGGACCGCTTCCGTCCCTTGACAACTCCACAGTGCTGCCCCTCCGTACTCCGTTACCGCAGCGGATCACCGTCGCGGGAACGGGGTGTCGGACGAACACGCAACGCCCCCGTTCGGCAGCAATCGGGCCCTCGAGCCACACTCCGCGGAACTTTCGGGGCGTGCCCTGGCTGAGTCCGTCGTCGACCACCGATGAGGGAGCACTGCGACGGGCCGGGGCGCGGTTGAACCGCTCGACCGCGACGGTCGAGCAGCGGGCGCCCGCCACCATGGATGGGGTGAGACCGGTACGACAGATCAGCCAGTGCCCCCGCCGATCGCCTACATCTACACCCTCGCGTTCATCGGTGGGGATCTCGGAGTGCAACGGACTGGAGTGCACCGGACAGGAGTGGTCGACGACGGCATGGTCGTCGGCGGCGTTGTGAGGTAGCGATCTCTGCGTAATGCCGTTACCGGGTCGGTGCTTTCGCGATCTCACCGGGCAGAGCAACTGGGTACTGCTCGGCGTTGCCTGATGACGAACGCGCCGTAGGTCAGTCCGCCAACGCTCGGTACGTCGCCGCCTCGAAGTCGCGGTACCCGTCGATCGATGCGGGGTCGACGAAGGGGAAGATCTGGGTGGCCCAGAAGCCGCCGATCCGGGTGTGGGGATCGATCCAGTAGTAGAGGTTGGCCAGCCCGGCCCACGACTGCGAACCCGCCTTGCGGCCGGTGGGGGTGTCGGTGTCGTTCACCATGAACGGATACGACCAGGATTTCGGTGTCCCCGGATCGAATTCGACATCGTGGCTCAGCGGCGGGATCACTCCGGGCAGCCGTCGCACCGCGAGATCGCCGATCTGGTTGCGCAACGCCGTGGTGACGGTCTCCGGGCGCAGGATCTGTTGACCGCGGTCGGAGCGGCCTTCGCGCAACCACATTCGCAGGAAGGTCAGATAGTCGGGGACGGTGGACCAGAGGCCCTGCCCGCCCATGTCGATCTCGGGATCGGCAGGCTGTTCCCAGCGGTGGTTGGGGACGAGCTCGCCCCGCTTGCGCATGTGCAGGACCGCTCGCCGACGCCGGGCGCCGTCGGACAGCGCAAATCCGGTGTCGGACATGCCGAGTGGGTCGAGGACCCGCTCGTCCATCACCTCGCGGAGACGGCGTCCGGTGACGGCCTCGATGACCTGGCCGGCCCAGTCCACCCCGGAGCCGTACTCCCACTCCGTGCCGGGATCGAACAGCAGCGGGGTTCGCAACGAGGCCCTCGTGGCCGTGGCGACGGCGGGCACACCGTGGTCCGCGGTCAGTCGACGGTAGGTCTCGTTGAAGAAGTCGTAACCGAAACCGGCGGTGTGCGTGAGCAATTGGTGGGTCGTGACATCGGAGGCGGGTGGCCGCAGGCGCGGCCGCCCGTCGTCGTCGAAGCCCTCGATCACCTGCAGCTCGCCGAGCGCCGGGACGTAAGTGCGGGCCGGTGCGTGCAGGTCCAAGGCGCCCTCCTCGACGAGCTGCAACGCGACCGTCGCGGTCACCGCCTTCGTCGCCGAGAACAGAGCGAAGACGGAGTCGACGGTCATCGGCTGCTCGTCGTCGAGCGCACGCACCCCCGCGGCACCGAGGAAGACCGTCTCCTCGTCGGTCGTGACGCCCGCGACCACCCCCGGCACCCGCGGCGCGCCCTCGGTCCGGGCGGTCAGGATCGGGGTCACCTCCTTGGCGAGGCGTTCGGATCGGACTGGTCCCGCAGAGGTCATGGAATGGTCTCTCCTCATCGAAGTGGAACGTGACCGGCCCCGACGAACGTCCGGAGTCGGTCGATGGCGAGGGTGAGGTCGTCGGTGGATGCGGCGTAGGACAGACGGACGTACCGGTCCGCGCCCGCGACCCCGAAGTCGTGGCCCGGGGTCAGGGCGACATGGGCTTCGGCGAGCGCCCGGTCGCAGAACTCGGCCGACGTCAGGCCCGTGGAGCCGACGTCGAGGTAGACGTAGAACGCGCCGTCGGGGATGACCGGCACGTCGAGTCCGATGTCCGCGAGCCCGTCCACGACGAGTTGCCGGCGTCGCGCGAACTCACGACGGTTCTGTTCGGCCACCGCCAGGGAATCCGGCGTGAAGCAGGCCAGCGCCGCGTATTGCGACGGCGTGGGCGGGCACACGTAGAAGTTCTGCGCCAGCCGCTCCAGCACCCCCACGAGTTCCGTGGGCACGATGCACCATCCCAGCCGCCAACCCGTCATCCCGAAGTACTTGGAGAAGCTGTTGATCACGACCGTCTCCGCGACGCCCGGCGAGTCGGCGGCCAGGATGCTGCGCGGCGGCCGACCGTCCGGTCCGGGGTCGGACAGCCCGAGGTAGATCTCGTCGACGATCGACCAGCCGTCCCGGGCCGCCGCGAGCTCGCACATGGTCACGAGTTCCTCATACGGCATCGAGGTGCCGGTCGGGTTCGACGGGGTCGCCACGATGACGCCGCGGGTCGCGTCCGTCCACGCGTCGTCGACTTCGGCGGCGGTGAGCTGGAACCGGTTGGCGGGGCTGGTCGGCAGGAGCCGGACCTGTGCGCCGAAGGCGTGCGCGAACTGGCGGTTGCACGGATAGGACGGGTCGCCGATGAGGACCTCGTCGCCCGGGTCGATCAACGCCGCGCAGGCCATCAGGAGGGCCGCCGACGCGCCGGCGGTGACCGCCACCCGCGCGGGATCCACCGACGCCCCGAAATGGTGGCCGTAGAAGTCTGCGATCGCCTCGCGCAACTCCGGGAGGCCGAGGGCGCCGGTGTAGGCGAGGGGACGCCCGGTCGCCTCGCGGGCCGCGGCGAGGACCGCCGGCGGAGCCCCGAAATCGGGTTCACCGATGTTCAGCTTCACGACGGAATGACCAGCTGCCTCGAGTTCGGCGGCGCGCTTCGCGAACTCCATCGCCTGGAACGGCGCGATCCCTTCGGCCCGTCGGGAGATCTTCATGGGTGACATTGTGCGCGTCGGGATATCTGGCACCCGACCCCACCTCTCCGGCGGCGACGCGCACCGGCAGGCAGGATGTGGGGGTGCCCATTCCCGAATTCATCCGCGATCTGCGTGCCCAGGTCGGTACCCGCGAACTCTGGTTGTCCGGCGTCAGCGTCGTCGTCTGCGACGACGCCGGGCGGGTGCTGCTCACGCGCCGCGTCGACAACGGACAGTGGGCCGTCGTGTCCGGCGTCCTCGAACCGGGAGAGGAGCCGGCGCGGGCGGCCCTGCGCGAGGTCCGCGAAGAAACCGATGTCACCGCCGAGATCGTCAGACTGACCAGCATCGACGTCACCCCGCTGATCACCTACCCGAACGGCGACCGGACCCGCTATCTCGACGTCTGCTTCCTCGCGCGCCACGTCGACGGCGATCCCCGGGCCGCCGACGACGAGAACTCCGACGTCGCGTGGTTCGCGCCCGACGCATTGCCGTCCGACCTGACCGACACGTCGGCACTGCGGATCGAGAAGGCGCTGGCCGGCAACGCCGAGGCGTGGTTCCGACGGTAGGGGCTCCAGCGGTAGGGGGTCCCTCAGGGAAGTCCCTGAAGTTCGCCCCAGAAGTGCCGCCGAGCATCGCTTTCCGGCTTCGGCGGGCGCAGACTGGGCTCATGAGCACATCGACGAACAACACCACCGGCATGACCTTCTGGAAGGTCCTGGGCGTCATCGCGGTCGCGCTGATCGCACTGGCCGTCCTCGGCCCGCTACTCGAGGGACTCTTCTGGATCGCCCTCGTCGCACTCGCCCTTTACGGCGGCTACATGCTGTTCCGTTCGAACAAGAAGAACACGCCCCCGACCACCTACTGACCGGGCGTCACCCGCCGAACAGCAGCCAGAGCCCGAGGAACGTGTAAAAGACCATCAGCACCATCATGGTGAGCTGCCCGGTCAGCTGATGCCGGCGGGGCAGGAGACGCAACGATGCGTCGTGCGCCGCGGCCACCCCCAACAGGTGGCCGCCGAGTACGAACGCCACCTTCAGGGTCACCGTGACCGTCGGGTGGTCACTCATCACGTACACCGGATGAGCATCGCTGAGCCACAACACATTCCATCCCCTCCCCAGCGGATCGCCGAGCGCGAGGACGGCTTCTTGTCCCTGTTCGACGAGTGACTGCAGATAGTGGGCGAGGATGTAACCGATCACGATCGGGACCAGCGAGTGCGCCATCAGGCCGGGGAGGCGGCGCCGGAGGTCCGGTTGCACACCGCCGACCGCGCGGGCGGCCGTCCAGAACGTCACCACGACGACGCCGATGAACACCAACAGGCCCGCGGTCGAGTACACGGTGGCGGCCGCCCGGCTGTCACCGGCACCGTCGGCGACGAGGTCCTGCCAGAACGCGATCGCCGAAAAGCTGTCGAACGCGGTGGAGCCGAGCAGGATCGCGAGAACGGTGACGGTACCCGGGAGCACCGGGAGCGTGGGCAGCGAGTTCATCGGGCTACGGAGGATCACCCGGCCGGCGCTGTTGCGCGCGAACGGGGACAGGCGCGAGGCCACGGTGCTGTACACCGCGAACGGGTCGGCGTCCGCGGTCCACCGCAACCCGAAGACCACGCCGCCGACGAGGGTGATGACCAGGTAGCAGAGCAGCCAGATCCGCACCGATGACACCGAACTCGGGTCGGGCGACGCCAATTCGAGCCAGACGAAGGCGAACAGGCCCAACGCCGCGGGCCACCAGCCCAGCCGACGCGGATATCCCCGCAGGCCGACGACCCGCGGGCCTCCGACACCTCGGGCGGCCCGCAACAGGGTGCGGACCGGGGACAGCAGTCGCCACACCGGTCCGAGGAGTACCGACAGCACGGTCATGCCGACCCAGAGCAGCACATAGAACGCGCCCGGTAGGGGGTTCTCGTCGTTGTCGGGGCCGACGGCGGCCACGATCAGCCATGCGGTGAGAACCACTGCGGCGCCGCTGATCACGCCGCGCACCCACCGGTTGTCGACGGCCGCCGTCACCCATCTCGGGAGCTCTCGGCCGGCGTCCGGCCGACCGAATCGTGGTGTACGCCAAGCGAACGCGATGACCGCGAACGAGATGGTCAGCGCCCAGGCGCCGCCGATCAACACCGCGGTCAGCGGGACGGGCAGGTACTCCGAACCACCCAGTCCGTGGGCGAGCAGAACGTCAGTCGGCCTCGCGGGCGGGGTCATCGGCCTCGTTTCGGGTCGGGGGATCGGTGGGATCGGGGTCGCCGCCTGCCGGCTCGGCGGCAGTGCGGCCGGCCTCGCCCGGGCGGCCTGCCGCGTCGTCGGCGTCGCCTTCGTCGTCCTCGTCGTCCCCGCGTCGACGGTCGATGATCGCGATCGCGACGATGACGCCCACCACCAGGAACGCGGGGATCACGGCCGGCAGCGCCAGCACGAGCGGATGCGTCGCCAGGTGGTGGACGCCGGGGTCGGCAGCGAGAGCGATCACGGCTGCGGCTGGAGTTCAGGCTCCCGCGCGCCCGATGTCGCCTCCCGGGCGTTCACCCGGCCGGCTCCCCACGACAGCGCCGCGATGAGCAGCAGCGAACACACGAGCACCACCAGTGATGCCGCGCCGAACAACCACGACGGGTAGTCGAAGGTGCGCTCGCGCTGCAGGATCGAGATCTCCGCGACGAACGGTTTCGTCGACGTCAGCTGAGCCGGCTCGCCCTCCGCGCCGATCGCCGGGTCGGCCGGCAGATACACCGGCACGCCCGCCATCGTGGTGCCGTCCTGTACGCGCAGGATGGTCTTCCATGATCCCGACACCGGCATCGGTTCGGTGGACCGGAAGTGGTTGGGACCGACGCGCTCCAGCCGGTCGATGACGATGCCGCGGTCATTGTCGATCCCGCCCTGCCACGACATCAGCGTGACCCACTCGGGGTCGTCGCTGAGCGCGTCGGCGGGGTCGAGGAAGACCTCGGCCGTCACGTTCTCGTCGGCAGCCTCGTTCGGCCCGGCCGGGGTGAGGACGACGCGCGCGGTGACATCCGCGGGGACCGAGACCCGCAGGCCGTTGGCGACGGCCCCGCCGATCACCAGGACGGAGAGCACGACCGCGGTGATGCTGACCCAACGGGTCGGGAGGCGTTCGCCGACGCTGACGAGGCCGAGCAGCCCGCCGCACACACCGGCCGCGATGCCCACGGGAATCGCCATCGCCAACGCCTCGCCCCACATGCCGGTGACCCACGGAAAGGGGTAGGCCGCGGCGATCCACCAGGACTCGATCCAGAGGCCGAGGGTCGCGACTCCGAGCCCGGCCACCGCACCGAAGAGCACGCGGCGCTTGAGCAGCGGGGTCAGCGCGAGCAGTTCGATGACCACGGCCGCGCCCAGGTAGAGCGGGAAGACGTTGATCGGCGCACCCAGCGCCGGCCCGACGACGACCGCGACGACACCACGCAGCAGGATCGCGAAGACGGCCGCGACGAGCGCTGCGCCCGGCCCGAGACAGATCCGCGCGGCGACGAGGGCGAACGCCCCGGCCCCGGCGATCATCATCGGCTGCAGCACGAGCCGGAACTGCTCGACGCCGAAGTCGTACTCGATCTGGAACACCGACATGCCGATCACCAGCCCGCCGAAGGCCAGGCAGCGCACGAGCCACTGGCTCCGGCCGTCGTCCGGGGCGTCGGGACCCATGGCGGCCCGGCCCTCACGGTCGAGGATCACGACGGCGATGAGCGACAGGCCCGCGCCGCCGATGAGCATCAGGTGGGTCGGGCCCCAGAGGGTGACGTCCTGGCCGAAGATCCGATGCCAGACGTCGTCGAGCGGGAACCCCAGCAGTGCGTAGAAACCGCAGCCCGCCAACAGGATTCCGCCCACCGGTGCGTACCAGTGACGCGTGATCCGGATCGCCGAGCGCCCGGGCTTGTCGAAGGGGAGGAACACCGACAGCATGCCGGAGATGAACAGCAGGAACAGGCCGACCAGGATGAAGTAGTGCGCCGGGTTCGCCAGCGGCCCCTCGTCGCGGCCGTCGCCGATGTGCAGGCTCACATCCCAGAGGAAGCCGAACAGCGCGCAGATGATCGTGCTGGTGAACAGGAAGATCGGCAGCGCCGCCCACGGTGGGCGATTCACCCGGCGCGCGGCCCATTCGGACAGCGTGGTCAGCCACGTGATCTTGCGCGTGCGATGCAGATAACCGATCCCGAGCAGTCCGACCGACACGACGGCCGCCACCGCCGACATCAGGAAGACCTGGTCGAGTGCCGCTCCACCACCCTCGGCGGCGAGATGGACGCGCGTGACATCGCTTGTTGACATGGTCGAAGAATGCACAACCGCATCCGGGTCCCGGGAGTGCATTGGGCAAAACGGCGATCACGCGCGGTGAACGGCCCGCTCAGCTCATCCGACGGGGACGCACGACGACGTCGTGCAGATCTCCTCCGGCAGCTCGATCCCCGGGAGTCCGGGGATGTCGGGCAGGCCCGGGATGCTCGGCGATCCGGGCGCCGCCGGGGTCTCCGATTCCGGGGCCGGTGCCGTTGCCGCTCCGCCCGGCACGGTTACCCGCAGTGGTGCGGCGACCGTCGGGGTCGTCCCTGTCACCGGCGGGTTGGTGCCCCAGAACTCCTCGGCTGCCCCGGTGCCCGGTGGCAGCGTGATCGTGGTGCATCCCCAGTAGATGTCGTACGTGCCGTCCGGGATCGTCGTCGTCCCACTGGGTGTCGGCGGCGTGCCCTGAGAGATTCGCAGCGGCAACGACTTCGACGAGCCGGGGGAGATGAGCGCACCGAGATCCTCCGGTGTCTGGTATCCGAAGACGACATTGGTCGGGGCTCCGCCGGCCGGGACGCCGACGATCTCGCAGCCGATGCGTTTCGCGGCGTTGTTCGTCACCGTCAGGGTGACGTTGTTGCCGGACACCGAGGGTGTCGCGGTCACATCGCTCGGCGCTGCGGTGGCGACGGGCGCGAGGGCGGCTCCGAATGCCGCTGCGGCGCACACCGCCAGGCCGACGGTGGCTGTCCGGACTCGGTTGCTCATACGGGTGTCCTTCCACATGGGTTTTCAGTACCGACCAGGAAAAAGCAAGTCGCACGGTCGTCGAAAATATGCGGGATTTCGCATCCCGTTCGATTCTCGTCAACGATTGTCAAGTCGTTCTCACCTGACTCTGAATCACACGACCGAATCGACAGAAATATCCGGTCAATGCTCGACCCGGTCATTCTTACAGATATGGGTAATGCCCGCAGAATGAGGGTGGAAAAGACATTCGGCGTCGGATTCGCAGGTTCGAGAGGCCGGGTGGCCGTCGCGTCGCCACCGAACACCCGGTGGCCTACGCGTCGGCTCGGTAATCTACTCGCGACGCAGGAC
Source organism: Gordonia sp. p3-SID1431 (assembly GCF_025143765.1). Classification (NCBI taxonomy): domain Bacteria; kingdom Bacillati; phylum Actinomycetota; class Actinomycetes; order Mycobacteriales; family Gordoniaceae; genus Gordonia; species Gordonia sp. p3-SID1431. Next base: position 22,635 of record NZ_JAMBDT010000046.1, on the reverse strand, counting down.
GCCCGAACAGCAGGGCGACCGAACAGACCGGGGACGCCATGCCGACGGTGATCGCGACCATCAGTCTCAAGGGCGGGGTCGGGAAAACCACGCTCACGGGAGGCCTCGCCGACTTCCTCGCCGGCGTCTTCGGCAAGAAGGTGCTGCTCGTCGACCTGGACGCCCAGACCAACCTGACGACGATGATGATCGGGCAGGAACACTGGCTGACGTGCAACGCCCGGCGGCACACCGTCGCGACACTCTTCACCGACCTGCTCGACGGTACGGAATCGTTCGACCTCGAGGGCAGCGTGCAGCGCGATGTCTCGACCGTCGCCGGGCTCACCGGGATCGACCTGCTGCCGTCGTCCCTGGACCTGATCGAACTGGCCGAGGAGCTCAGTGCTCATCGGGTTGCTGCGGACGACCATCTGGCGGCCGTCGAGGTCCTGACGAACGCGTTGGCCCCGATCGCCGGGCAATACGACTACATCCTCGTCGACTGCCCGCCCAACGTCGGACCGTTCAGCCTCAACGGGCTGGCGATGGCCGCCGCATATCTGATCCCGACCATCCCGGATGTCCTGTCCACATATGCGATTCCGCACATCCAGCGTCAGGTCGCCGATTTCGGCACCGAATTGGGGCGGGAAATCGTCGAATTGGGGGTCGTGATCACCAAGTACCGGGCGGCGTCGACCCTCCATCAGGACACGGTGCGACGACTGAGACGGGACACCTCGATCCAGAACGTCCTCCCGACCTACCTGCACGAGGGCAACGCGATCGGTGCCGCCGCCGACTTCGCAACCTGGCCGAGCCTGCATGCGAAGTACGGCTACCACGGCCACTACGAACAGTTCCGCGATCTGACCCGCGCCGTGATGGTCGAGGCCGACGCCAAACTCGCTCGGGCCGAACTCGCTCGGGCCGAACTCTCGGGGGCGGTTCCGAGTTCCCGCAGCCCATTCGATCGACCGACGCCGAACCGCAGCTCAGGCGTCTAAGTTCATCTCAGCCGCCGACCGGTGGCGCCTCGTTCGACTCCTCAGGAGCTCCCATCATGCGCAAAGTGCACATCACCTCGGTTCTCGGCGCCGCAGCACTGGCCGTCGCCCTCACGGCGTGCGGTTCCGATGACTCGGCGTCGGGTGGCACCGACGCGGAGGCCACCGTGACCGTCGACGGTCAGGAACTGGAACTGGCGGACAAGACGGTCGGGTGCACCGACGCCGCGGGCAAGGTGACCATCGGGATCGGATCGGGTGGGGGCTCGGGTATCGGCGTCGTCCTGACGTCGGGTGACTCGCCCGAGGTGGAATCCGTGGGGCTGGGCTCGCTCGACGGTGTGGTGCTGGCCTATCAGAAGGGTGCCGGCGGCGGCAGCGGCGAGGTCACCAAGGACGGGGACACCTACACGGTCACCGGTGACGCATCCGGGATCGATCCCGCCAATCCGACCGAGCCCGTGACCAAGTCCTACGAGATCAAGGTGACCTGCCCCTGATCCCGTTTCCCCGCTTGGTCTCGGTCCGGTGACCGGTCCGGTCTCGATGTGTACACATTTTCCGCGGACACTGTTTGACGCTCTGTCGGTCTGGGTACGTTACGATTCGTAGCGATTCGAGAGGTCTTCGCGATCTCTAACGATTTGCACAACGGATCACGACGACCATAGGAGGCAGACATGCTGGGAATTGGCATCATCGCGTGGATCATCATCGGCGGCCTGGCCGGCTGGATCGCCAGCAAGATCATGAAGACAGATGCGCAGCAGGGCATCATCCTCAACATCGTCGTCGGTGTCATCGGCGGCCTTCTCGGCGGCTGGCTGCTGACGTTGTTCGGCGTCGACGTCGAGGGCGGGGGCTGGATCTTCAGCTTCATCACCTGCCTGGCGGGCGCATGCATCCTGCTGTTCCTCGTGAAGCTGGTGACCGGCCGCGGTCGTACCCGCGTCTGAGGTCCACCGGGTTCGTCCGACTCAACTCCGCCCCGGCTCGACGTTCGCATCGAACGTCGGGCCGAGGCGGAGTCGTGTCTCGGCCGTGTCCGGTGCGCGCATGTGCGTACGTTGGATTGGGTACGAGAGTGGCGACCGCACAAGTGAGCAACCGAAAGTGAGCATCCAGTGACTCGAGTGGCGATCATCGGCGGACACGGCAAGATGGCGCTGCGGCTGGCGCGGATTCTGTCGGAACGCGGCGACGAGGTGACCTCGATCATCCGCAATCCCGAACACGCCGAAGACGTCGCGGACACCGGGGCCGTTCCCGTGGTCGCCGACGTCGAGACCCTCGACACCACCGGCATCGCCACCGCGATCTCCGGCCACGACGCGGTGGTGTGGACCGCGGGGGCCGGCGGCGGCGATCCGAAGCGGACGTACGCCGTGGACCGCGATGCCGCGATCCGGTCCATGGACGCCGCCGTGCGGGCCGGAGTCCGCAGGTACGTGATGGTGTCCTACTTCGGCGCCGGACCCGATCACGGTGTGCCCGAGGACAACTCTTTCCACGCCTACGCCGAGGCCAAGGCGGCTGCGGACACGTACCTGAAGTCCACGGAACTCGACTGGACGATCCTCGGACCCAGCAAGCTGACCGACGAGAACGGCACCGGCAGCATCACGCTCGGCGGCGACCGGGTCGAGGGTGACCAGGTCAGCCGGGACAACGTCGCCCAGGTCGCGGCGGCCGTTCTCGACCATCCGGCGGCGGTGCACGAGGTGATCGAGTTCAACGACGGCGACACCCCGATCCTCGATGCCTTCCCACGGTCCTGAGGAGCCGGATTCCCCTCTTGCCGCCGTTATCGCGGCTTGTCGCGCGATCGTCGGCGACGCGCATGTCCTCACCGACCCGGACGCCACGGCAGGGTTCCTGACCGACTGGACCGGGCGGTATCGCGGAGCGGCGGAGGCGGTGGTCCGGCCCCGCACCACCGACGAGGTCTCGCGCGTGCTCACCGAATGCGACCGGTCGGGCATCCGGGTCTGCGCGCAGGGCGGCAACACCGGACTCGTCGGCGGCTCGGTGCCACCGGCCGCCGCCGTCGGCGAGCGCTGGATCGTGCTGTCGACGGTGCGGATGACCGACATCGACGAGGTGGACACCGTCGGTCGTTGTGTCGGCGCCCAGGCCGGCGCGACCGTCGAATCCATCGACCTCCGCGCCGCGGCGCACGGACTGTCGTTCGGTATCGACCTCGCCTCCCGCCAGAGCGCGACCGCGGGCGGGGTTGTGTCGACCAATGCCGGTGGGACGCGGATGATTCGGCGGGGCAACGCGAGGTCGCAGATAGCGGGGATCGAGGCCGTCCTGGCCGACGGCCGGGTCCTCCGCCGGTGGACGTCCCTCGTCAAAGACAACGTGGGATACGACCTTCCAGCTCTCCTGGCCGGCAGCGAGGGAACCCTCGCGGTGATCACCCGGGTCCTGTTCCGACTCGTCGCGCCGCCCTCGGCCGCCACCGTCGTGGTCGCCTCGATCGAGCGCGTCGAGAACGCCATCGAGCTGATCGGTGCCGCATCGGCGGCGGGACTGACCGTCGAGGCGGCCGAACTGATGACCGAGGCCGGGGTCGCGCTCGTCGCCGACTACGGGCACCGGCGCCCGACGGCGACGCCGGGACCGTTCTACGTCCTTCTCGAGGTGTCGGGGACCGGGGACATCGAGACCGCCACCGCCGCGCTCCTCGGTGATGCCACCGGAGTCATCGACGCCGTGCTCGCGCCGGCGCCGGCTCGCGCCCTGTGGTCCGGTCGCGAGGGCCACACCGAGGCCATCGCCCGGTCGAGCGCGACACCGGTCGTCAAGCTCGACATCTCGGTTCCGATCCGGGCACTGCCCGAGGCATTCGCCGAACTGTCCCGTGTGGGTTCCGAAAACGAATTTCCCTGTCGCCCAATTCTTTTCGGACACGTCGGTGACGGCAACATCCACGTCAACCTGCTCGACGTCCCGCCGGCGCAGGCCGGCGCGGTCACCGACCACCTGTTCGGGATCGTGGCCGCCAACGGCGGGAGCATCAGTGCCGAGCACGGTATCGGCCGCGCGAAGTCGGCCTGGACGCACCTCGGCCGCGACGCGACCGACCTTGCGACCATGCGCGCGATCAAGGACGCGCTGGACCCGCGGGGAACCCTGAACCCGGGGGTGATCTTTCCGTGAGGACCGAACCGGTGGACCGAACCCGGCGGCGCGGGCGGCGGGCGCACGGAAATCCTGCGATCATGCACGGGTGGCTGATGTGAACCTCGATGGGTTGACCGCACTGGCGGATCGCTACGGCGTCGCTTCCAGCTATGTCGGCTGGGGTGACGAGCGGCACGAGGTGGACCAGGACACATTGGTCGCGGTGCTCCGGGCGCTAGACGTCCCCGCGGGTTCGCCCGAGGAGATCGAGAACTCGATTCGCGAGATCGACGAACAACCGTGGCGTGAGTTCGTCCCGGCCGTGACCGTCGTGACCGAGGGCTCGGGAGCCACGTTCGCCGTGCATGTTCCGCACGGGCACCTGGTGAAGGTGTGGGTGGTCAGCGAAACCGGTGACGACGTCGCGGCCCCCCAACTCGATGTCTGGGTCGAGCCGCGCGAGGTCGACGGCGTGCTGATCGGCCGTGCGACGTTCGCCGTGCCCGACGACCTCCCCACCGGATATCACCAGATCAAGGCGATCGATCTCGACGATTCATCGGCCTCGAGCGCGCCCCTGATCGTGACGCCGCGCCGACTGCACACCGCCGACCGGCTGATCGGCCGGAAGCGATGGGGACTCGCCGCGCAGCTGTACTCGATCCGATCGGCTGACTCGTGGGGCGTGGGCGACTTCGCCGATCTCGCCGGGATCTGCGAGGTGGCCGCCAGCGCGTACGGCGCCGACTTCGTCCAGGTCAATCCACTTCACGCCGCCCAGCCGAAGGCGCCGATCGAGGCGTCGCCGTACCTGCCGGTGACGAGACGATTCGTCAATCCGCTCTACATCCGGATCACCGACATCCCCGAGCTGGACGGGCTGTCGAAGTCGCAGCGCAAGTGGGTCAAGGCGTTGAAGCGCAGCTTCCTCGACGAGAACACCGCGACCGACAAGATCCGGCGCAACAAGGCATTCCGCGCCAAGCTGGAAGCGCTCGAACTCATCTACGGCGTCCCGCTCGCCCCGGCTCGTGCGCACGCCTACCGCGCATTCCGGCGCCGGGAGGGGAAGGGCCTCAAGCGTTTCGCGACGTGGTGCGCGCTGGCCGAGCGGTACGACGCCGACGACCCGCGCTGGCAGGGCAAGTTCGCAGACCCCGCGTACATGAAGAAGAAGCGTCGAAAGATGGCCCGGCGCATCGACTTCCACATGTGGCTGCAGTGGATCTGCGACGAGCAACTGGCCACCGCCGCGCACGCGGCGCGATCGGCCGGCATGGAGATCGGTGTGATGGCCGATCTCGCGGTCGGGGTCGCTCGGCACAGCGCCGATGCGTGGGCCCTCGGTGACGTGCTCGCCTCCGGTGCGAGGGTGGGGGCGCCGCCCGACGGTTTCAACCAGCAGGGCCAGGACTGGGACCAACCGCCGTGGCATCCACGACGCCTCGCCGAGGCCGGTTACGAGCCCTACCGCGACATGATCCGCACCGTCCTCCGACACGCGGGCGGTGTGCGCGTCGACCACATCCTGGGATTGTTCCGGCTCTGGTGGATACCCGACGGCAGCAGCCCGGCCCAGGGCACCTACGTGCACTACGACAGCGAGGCGCTGATCGGCATCCTGGCGCTCGAGGCGCAGCGCGCCGACGCGGTGGTCGTCGGCGAGGATCTCGGGGTGTTCGAACCGTCGGTGCAGGACTCACTCCGCGAACGCGGAATCCTCGGCACGTCGATCCTGTGGTTCGAACAGGGGCCCGACGCCGCGACCCCGCCCGAGGACTACCGCGAGCTGTGTCTGACCTCGGTGACGACCCACGATCTGCCCCCGACCGTGGGATATCTGGCGGGCGACCACATCACGCTGCGATCGCGGCTGGGCCTGCTCGCCTCCGGGGAGGACGCGGAGCGGGCGCGCGATGCACGTGAACGCGACGCCGTCCTCGAACTCGCCTACGAACGCGGCCTGCTGTCCCGGGACACCCCGCTGACCGACCCGAAGGTCGTCGATGCGTTGTATGCGGTGATCGCCCGCAGCCCGTCGGTACTGCTGAGCGTGGCCCTCGTGGATGCGGTGGGGGAGCGGCGAATCCAGAACCAGCCGGGTACCGACAGCAGTCAGTACCCGAACTGGTGTGTCCCGCTGGCCAATTCGGAGGGCGACGTCGTGCTCGTCGAGGACCTCGTCAGCAGCGTGCGCTTCCGCCGCCTCGTCTCGGTGCTCAACGAGTCGGGCGTGCCAGGTTCCTGACCGAGACGATGGTCAGTACGAGTGCGATGAGGGCCAGCACGGCGACCCCGATGTTGAAGGCGATCCCGGCGGGCCGGAGACCCCAGTGCTGCGCGGTGATTCCCTGGCCGACGATCGGGATCGAGATCGCGACGTAGGCGACGACGAAGTAGGTCGAGGTGACCTCGGCCTTGCGTCCCGCCGGGGTAGCCGCGATCACCGACGCCAGTCCCTTGCTGAACGACATGCCCTGCCCCACACCGCAGATCACCGCTCCGCCCAGCAACGCCGGGGTCGATGCGGCGACCAGTCCCAGGATCGACAGGCCGGTCCCGAGGATGAGGATGGCGCAGCCGGCGATCAGGGCCGGTTCGGTCGGCATCCGGCGCACGACGATCTGGGTGACCGCCGAGGACGCGAACAGGACGAACACCAGGAAACCGGTGAATGCGTGGTCGTCGATGCCGAGGATGTTCGTGACGAAGGACGGCATCACGCCGGTGAAGGTGCCCATCACCGCGAACCCCGCGAAGGCCGCGATCGACGCCCGGACGAACACGCCGCGGATGTCGGCGGGGACCGACAGTCGCTGGATGCTCAACCGGGCGCCGGGGACGACCTCGACCGTCTCGGGCAGCCGCCAGATGCCGAGGAAGACCAGGACCAGTAGCGCCAGATCGAGTACGAACGGGGTGTGCAGCGGGGACGGGGCATACTCGGCGAGGACTCCGGCGATCAGCGGTCCGAGGCCCAGGCCGCCGATGTTGGCCGCGGTCGCCACGGCCGGGGCGCGTCCCCGCCACGACGCGGGGGCCAGTTCGATGACCGCGGTGGTGGCGGCGCCGGCGTAGATGCCCGCGGACAGACCCGACAGCACGCGGCCCAGCAGCAACTGCCAGACCGGGCCGGCCGTGAGGAAGACGACGGCGCTGACCGCCGACAGAATCGCGCCGGCGATGAGCATCTTGCGCCGGCCGATGACGTCGGACCAGCGTCCGAAGCCGATCAGCGCGGCGATGACGCCGGCCGCGTACACGGCAAAGATCACGGTCGTGGTGGTCACGCCGAAACCGAGTTCCTCGCCGTAGATCGCGTAGAGCGGTGTGGGCAGCGTGGTGCCCAGCATGATCACGGCGAAGGCGTAGACCGCCGCGGCGAAGGATGCGCCGGTCGGCGCAGGGGAGGCGCGGGTATGCGAACGGTCAGACATGGCAGCTGACACGCTACCGCCGCGTCCGGGAGGGTCCGGCCCTGGTCTCCCGGCTGTGTGCTGGGTTACGGTAACTGTCGGTAACGGTAATTCAGGGTGAGCGAAGAGGGGGTGTCGGATGCAACCAGAACTCGACGTCGTGATCGTGGGTGCCGGCTTCGGCGGGATGGGTGCCGCGATCGAACTGAAGCGACAGGGCTTGGACAACATCGCGATCCTCGAGCGGGAGGACGACCTGGGCGGGACGTGGCACGTGAACCACTACCCGGGACTCGCCGTCGACATCGCGTCGGTCACCTACTCCTATTCCTTCGAGCCCAACCCGTACTGGTCCCGGCTGTTCGCCCCCGGAGCGGAGCTGAAGCGTTACGCCCACCACGTCGCCGACAAGTACGACCTCAAGCGGCACATGGAATTCGGAACGGTCGTCGAGTCCGCGACCTGGGACCCCGACGAGCAGCTGTGGCGCGTCCGCACCGGGTCCGGCACCGAACGCACGGCGCGTTATCTGGTGACCGCGACCGGGTTCCTGTCCCAGCCGCACGTCCCGGAGTTCCCGGGCATCAAGAACTTCGCGGGCACGATCCTGCACACCGCGGACTGGCAGGACGGGTTCGACTTCACCGGTAAGAAGGTCGCCGTGATCGGTACCGGTGCGACCGCGGTGCAGCTCATCCCAGAGATCGCCGCCCGCGCCGAGGCCCTGACCGTCTTCCAGCGCACCGCGATCTGGGTGGTGCCCAAGATCGACTTCGCGATCCCGCCGCTCGTCCAGCAACTGTTCGGCCGGTTCCCGCTCACCCAGCGTGCTGCGCGACTGGTGAACTCGTCGCTTCTCGAAGTGCTGATGGTGTTCGGCGTCCTGCACTACAAGCAGGTGAAGCCCGGCAACAAACTCGCCGCCCGACTGGCCCAGGCGCACCTGCGGCGCCAGATCGCCGACCCGGAACTACGGCGGAAGCTCACCCCGGACTACGACTTCGGCTGCAAACGCCCCACCTTCTCCAACACCTACTTCGCCAGCTTCGCCCAGCCGAACGTGAGCCTGCAGACCAGCGGCATCGCCCGCCTCGAAGCCGATGCGATCCTCGCCGCGGACGGCACCCGGACCGAGATCGACACCCTCGTTCTCGCCACCGGGTTCAACCTCTGGGACACCAACTTCCCGGCCTTCGACATCGTCGGCCGGGACGGGCGCAACCTCGGCGAGTTCTGGCGCGAGAACCGCTTCCAGGCCTACGAGGGCGTCACCGTCCCGAAGTTCCCGAACCTGTTGTCCCTCAACAGTCCTTACTCCTACAGCGGCCTGTCGTACTTCACGACCATCGAAGGGCAGATGAAGCACATCGCCCGCCTCTTCGGAGAACTGCGCCGCCGCGGGCAACGGACGTTCGAGGTGACCGAGGAGGCCAACGACGCCTTCCTCGACGAGGTGACCGATCGTCTGCAGTCCTCGGTGTTCTACAACGGGGACTGCGCGACGTCACGCAGTTACTACTTCAACCAGCACGGCGAGGCGACGCTGCTCCGCCCGGCCTCGACGCTGCGGACTCTCCGCGAGATGGACTCGTTCCCGTTGCGCGACTACGAGTTCAGCTGAGCGCTCCTCTCCGACAGCTCCCTGAGGAGCGCCCGGAGTTTGCGGCGGGCCCGCCCTCACCCCTTGCTCCCTGAGGAGCGCCCGGAGCTTGCGGAGGGCGCGTCACGAAGGGTTCAGCAACTCCGGCCCGTTGTTGGCGACGCGGTTGACCAGCGGGGCGACCTCGCGGATCGCGATCGCATCGACCAGCGACTCGGCGGGTGGGGCGAACAGCTCGTCGGGTGCCCGGCCGTCCGGGTCGAGCCAGGCATCCCAGTGCTCGTACGGCATGATCAGCGGCATCCGGTCGTGGACGTCGCGCAGCTCCCCGACCGCGTCGGTGGTGAGAATGGAACAACTGAGCAGCGGCTTAGCGGCGTCATCGGTCTTGGGGTGCCAGACCGACCACAGCCCGGCCATGAAGAGCCGGGTCCCGTCCTGCGGCGACATGAAGAACGGGATCTTGGTGGGTTTGCCCTTGCTGTCGGCCGGACCCTTCTTCCACTCGTACCAGCCGTCCATCGGCACGAGGCAACGCCGCGACTTGACCGACGAACGGAACGAACTCTTCTCCGCGGCGCTCTCGGCGCGCGCGTTGAACAGCAGCGGCCCCTTCCCGACCTCCTTCGCCCACGGCGGCACCAGCCCCCAGCGCATCGCGCGGACGCGGAGCAGCGGATCGTCGTCGGGATCGTCGGGCGAGTGTCGCTTGACGACGGTCATCACGGTCGTGGTCGGCGCGACGTTGTAGTTCACGCCCGGTGACCGGGGCGCCGCATCGAGATCGGTGGAGTCCGCACCCGCCGGCTCGGGTACCTCGTTGACCGCATCGATCTCGGCTGCCAGCTTCGCCGGGTCGGTGGTCACCGCATAGCGTCCGCACATGGTGTCCATGCTGCCCTAATGGTGGCCCGGCCTCGTGATGAGTGTCCGTTCCGATGACCGACGATCAGGCGACGGCGATGTCGGCGACGACGGCCTCGGTGACGGACACCAGATCGGCCGGGGCCAGCTCGATCTCGAGCCCGCGCTTGCCGGCGCTGCACAGCACCCGGTCGAAGTGCGTGGCCGACGAGTCGACGACGGTCGGCAACCGGGTCCGCTGGCCGACCGGGGACACGCCGCCGAGAACGTAGCCGGTGGTCCGGGTGACCGCCTTGGCGTCGGCCATCTTCGCCTTCGACGCGCCGAGTGCGGCGGCCGCCAATTTGAGCGACAGCTTGGCCGGCACCGGGACCACCGCCACCGCCAGGCCGGGCCGGTCCCCGCCGGAGAGTTCGATGACCAGCGTCTTGAAGATCTGCTCGGCACGGACACCGAGGGTTTCGGCGAGAGCGGCGACCGCCTCCGCGCCGTAGGCCTCCGATCGGGGGTCGTGCGCGTACCGGTGCACCGAGTGGTCGATCCGGGCGCGTTCGAGCGCGGCGATCGCCGGGGTGGACGCCATGGTCGGTTACCTCCTGGTCGTGAGCGGGGTCGCGGCTGAGCGCGTGCGCACGAGGCCGCGGTGATCCGCGCCGAGACGATCGCGGGGGCGGGCCGGGAACAAACCGCGCGGTGCGCTCTGTTGGGACTGATCGGACAACGGACGTATGAAGACGGACACGAAGGAGGTCAGAGGCATATGAGCACAGCGGCCGTGATGGAGCTCCCGCAGCGCGTCGAACCGAGGCCTCTCTCGGTGGGGGACGGGTCGGTAAGCTTGATCGACAACATCTCCGTGATGCCTCCCATCGAAGGGATCGTAGTGTCCGACACAGAAGCATCCGACACAGAGTCACCCGATTCCGGCCGTACCGGGAGCGCCAAGGCGCCTCGCCGGGCCGATCCGAACGAGTCGCCGGAACAGCTGACCGAGCGGTTCGAGCGTGACGCGCTGCCGCTGCTCGACCAGATGTACGGTGCCGCGCTGCGGATGACCCGCAATCCCGCCGACGCCGAGGACCTGGTCCAGGAGACCTACATCAAGGCGTTCACCGCGTTCGCGTCGTTCCGGGAGGGCACCAACCTCAAGGCCTGGCTCTACCGGATTCTCACCAACACCTACATCAACGGCTACCGCAAGAAGCAGCGTCAGCCCGCGCAGTACCCGACCGACGAGATCACCGACTGGCAGATCGCGGCGACCGCCGAACACACCTCGCAGGGGTTGCGGTCGGCGGAGATCGAGGCGCTCGACGCCCTCCCCGACGACGAGATCAAGGCCGCGCTGCAGGAATTGCCGGAAGACTTCCGGATGGCCGTCTACTACGCCGATGTGGAAGGCCTGCCGTACAAGGAGATCGCCGAGATCATGGACACCCCGATCGGTACCGTCATGTCCCGACTGCACCGCGGTCGCCGTCAGCTGCGTGAGCTGCTGGCCGACGTCGCGCGTGAGCGCGGGTTCAATCGTTCCGCACGTGCGGCGGCGGATGCGGAGGTGGCGCGATGAGCGACGTCGATCCGGAGCTGACCCAGCTCGACTGCTCGGCCGTCATCGCCGATGTCTGGCTCCTGCTGGACAACGAGTGCGACCAGAACGCCCGGGAACGACTCCAGGGCCATCTCGACTCCTGCCCGTCGTGCCTGGCGCACTACGGCATCGAGCAGCAGCTCAAGGCGCTCGTCAACCGGAAGTGCGGCGGCGACCAGGCACCGCAGAGCCTGCGCGACCGTCTGCGCATCGAGATCCGCAAGACCGTGATCGTGCACGAGGTCTCCGAATCCGATCGCTGATCGCGTCGAGAACACACCAAAAAGCCCGGGCGGCCTGTGAAGGCCGTACCCGGGCTTTTTGGCTTGCTCGCTCGCCGAGACCGCGTGGTGCGGTGATCAGGCGTTGGGGCGCTTGCCGTGGTTGGCAGCGTTCTTCTTACGAGCACGCTTCTTGCGTCCGCGCTTTCCCATGACGCATCTCCTTCATTGCGGGGCGGGCGCCGTGGGACCGGGCCCGCCGTGTACTGGTTCAGCTGTGCTGAGACAACCCTGGCATCGGCCGGGGAGGACATCCCTGGTGTCATCCGGGGAAGACATCCCTGGTGATCGGGACATCACAGTGTCTCAGGGATTCTCCCACGTACCAAAAACACCTCTGCTGACGCCCCCGGCACCGGGACCTCCGGGTATGACGCCGTGGGCTAATTTGGGTGCATGGCAGAAGACGTTGTGGCAGAGATCGTCGCGAGTGTCCTCGAGGTGCGCGTCGCCGCGGGGGAGCAGATCGAGGTCGGCGACACCCTGGTCCTGCTGGAGTCGATGAAGATGGAGATCCCCGTGCTGGCCGAGGAGCCGGGCACGCTCGCCGAGGTCAAGGTCGAGGTCGGCGACGTCATCCAGGCCGGCGATGTGATCGCCGTCTACGAGTAGTAGTGAACCGGCCCCGGCCCGTCGTCGCCCCCGTGTCCTGAGATGTCCACCCTCTCCGACCTGCTCGCCGAACACACCACGCTGTCCGACTCGGCAGCCGCGCATCTGCAGCGCCTCGTCGCCGAATGGCAACTGCTCGCCGACCTCTCGTTCGCCGACCTCCTGTTGTCGGTGCGCACGGAGGCGGGCGCGGTCGTCACGGTCGCGCAATGCCGTCCCAACACGGCCTCGACGGTCTTCCCGACGGACGAGGTCGGCCGCGTCATCGACACCGAAGCACATCCACAGGTGTTGCGCGCCTTCACCTCCGCCCGCATCCTGCGCGACGAGGACCCCACCTGGTTCGGCGCGACGGCCATGCGGCAGGAAGCGGTTCCGGTCGGCTTCGACGGCGAGGTGATCGCCGTGGCGACCCGAGCTGTCGACCTCACCCACCCGCGCCTGCCGTCGCCGCTCGAACTCGCCTATCAGGACTCGGCCGACGATCTGTGCCAGATGGTCGCCGACGGCACGTTTCCGCACGAGGAGGGGAATCCGCGCGGGCTGTCGACGCCCCGCGCCGGCGACGGCTTCGTCCGTCTCGATGGACAGGGCCTCGTCACCTACACCAGCCCGAACGCGCTGTCGGCCTTCCACCGGATGGGGTGGACCGCCGAACTCAATCACACGCGCTTGTCCGACGTCGTCAAGCAACTCATCACCGAACCGTTCGAGGCCGACGACGTCGCACTGATGCTCGACATCGCGGCCGGCGTCGCCGAGATCCCGACCGGCCCCTACCGCGACATCGGGATGCGCGTGGAGGCAGACGCCCGCCGCGCGACGGCCCTGATCCGCGCCGTGCCGCTCCGTCCGCGGGGCGAGACGACCGGAACCGTCGTCCTGATCCGGGACGTCACCGAGGTCAAGCGACGCGACCGCGCACTCATCAGCAAAGACGCCACCATCCGCGAGATCCACCACCGGGTGAAGAACAACCTGCAGTCGGTCTCGGCGCTGTTGCGACTACAGGCGCGGCGCACGTCGAACTCCGATGCCCGCGAGGCGCTCAACGAGGCGGTGCGCCGAGTGGCCTCCATCGCGCTCGTCCACGAGTTGTTGTCGGGCAGCGTGGACGAGGAGGTCGACCTCGACGAGGTCGTCGATCGTCTGGTCCCGATCCTGGTCGATGTCGCGTCGGGGGAGGCGAGGGTGGCTGTGCGCCATCGCGATCGGCTCGGCGTGCTGACCGCCGAACTCGCGATGCCGCTGGTGATGGTCCTCACCGAACTCATCCAGAACGCGATCGAACACGGCTTCGACGGCGCGCCGCACGATGACGCCGAGATCGCGGTCGTCGCCGAACGGGATGTGCGCGGCCTTCGAATAGCGGTCCGCGACAACGGTTCCGGTCTTCCGGAGCATTTCGATCTGGCCACGTCCGACCATCTCGGCCTGCAGATCGTCAAGACCTTGGTGTCCATCGAACTGGGCGGTGAACTCGATGTCCGGTCCAATCCGGGTGGCCCGGGAACCGAAGTGGGTGTCTACATTCCGCTACGCTCGTGAGCCGTGGTCGCGGACCGCATTGTCTGACCGCGGTTTCCGCCGGACAGTGGGGACGAGTGCACGAAAAAACCCGGCCGTGGCCGGGTTTCTTCGAGTCCGGGACGACGCCGGCCGTCGAGGCCTAGACGCTGCTCCGGGTACGCGTACGTGCGGTACGGCGCTTGAGTGCGCGTCGCTCGTCCTCGCTCATGCCGCCCCACACTCCGGCATCCTGGCCGGACTCGAGGGCCCACGACAGGCAGTCGGCGGTGACGGGGCACCGCGCGCAGACGAGCTTCGCGTCGGCGACCTGTGCGATGGCCGGGCCGCTGGTCCCCACGGGGAAGAACAGTTCCGGATCCTCGTCGCGACAGATGGCCTTGTGACGCCAGTCCATTCCACTACTCCTTCGGGCGCGTTCGCACCACTCGATCGTCTTGCTGGTGATTGTCGGCTGTAACTCTCAGTTCACGCGGCGCACCAAATGTTTCCGCGTTGTTGCTTGTGAATACTTTCACGAATCGGGCCGAAGTCAATGGGTTTGCTTCACACGTGGGCAACATCACGTCACCCGCCTAGCACTCCGGTCGCGGACTCCCGAAGGGGGGTCCGGGCACTTTGTCTCACGGCCTTGTTGTAGCCTACGCGTCTCGCGGCGGTACTGTCGACGACTTTCTGCAGGTCGCGACCCCGTCGCCGGTGAAAAACGCTCGTGACGTGGCCGGACGCCGAGGGTATTGTTCACCACATGCGTCGACGATGTTGATCCACACCGCCCCGGCGGCCCCACCGCAGGCTGACAGCCGCGGCGGTGGGCTCCGCCCTCCTCGAAGATCTCATCCCGCTCTACCCGCTGTACGCCGTCCTCTTCGCCGACCCCGGGATTCCGGGCGCCGGGCTCGGGCCCGCCGAGATCTCGGCGCTGTTCGTGATCTGGTCGGTGTCGTCGGTGATCGTCGAGGTCCCCACCGGTGTGCTGGCCGACCGCGTGTCCCGACGGAAGCTGCTGGTCGCCGGTCCGCTGATCACCGCGTCGGGTTTCGCGCTGTGGACGGTGGCGCCGTCGTTCGTCGCCTTCGCTGCCGGATTCGTCCTGTGGGCCCTCGGTGGCGCGTTGCGGTCCGGCACGACACAGGCGCTGGTCTACGACGAGCTGAACCGGCTGGGGCGCTCGCATGACTACGCCCGACTGACCGGGCTCATGCGGGCGGCCGGGGCCATCGGAGTGATCGGCGGCACCGCGGCGGCCGCACCGTTGTTCGCGTGGGGCGGTTACGACGCCGCGGGCGCCGCCAGCGTCGTCGCCTGCGTGTTGTGTTCGGTGATGTCGGCGATGCTGCCCGAGAAGGGTCGAGAGGCCGCCGCCGATCCACCGGAACCCGAGGACGCGGACCCCGACCTCGGTTGGCGGGAGATCGTCCGCCACGGCTGGGGCTCGGTGCGGACGCAGCCGGTCGCACGGCGCATGTTGCTGCTGGGCGTGGCGCTGACCTGGGTCGCGGCGCTCGACGAGTATCTCCCGTTGCTGATCGCGTCGTTCGTGGTCGACGCCGCCGCCGAGCCCGATCCGGCGGCGGTCGCGCTGCTGATGATCGTGGTGTCGGTCGGTGACATCGGCGGCGCGCTCGCGGCGGGGTGGTTCCGGTCGGTCGACGCGATCGGGCCGGCGGTGGGGGTGGGCGCGGTCGTGCTCATCGGGTCGGCGCTGTGGGGGCACCCGGTGGGCGCCGCGGGCGTCGCGACGGCGTTCGGGATCCTGGGGTGGGCGCGGGTCGTGGCCGACGCCGAACTGCAGGACCATCTGAGTGCGGCATCGCGGGCCACCGTCACCTCGCTGGCCGGGATGGGCGAGGAGGTGGTCGCGATCCTGGCCTTCGCCGGCTGGGCGCTGGGGTCGACATGGCTGGGTCCGGCCGGGCTCTTCGCGGCGGCGGCGCTGCCCTACGTCGTGATGTCGGCGGTGCTGATCGGCGGTGCGATGACCGTGAGGGCGTCGCGGCGATGACGAAAACGTATGTCGCGGAACGCCCCGATGTAATCGCCGTCCATCTGTACGTCGATCGGGGCCTCCGCGCGGAAGCACACCTCGTCGACGTCGTCATCCCGAAAGAGGTGGCGTGCCTTGGGATCTGCCTGTGACAGGAGTCGCGTCGCCAGTGGGAGGTTACGGAACACGCCGGTGGAGGTCGCCACGAACACCCCGAGGCCGGTGTGGAAACCGGTGCCGGGGTTGGTGCGGATCTCGCGCGGTCCGAGATAGGTCCACGGGCTGGTGTTGGACACGAAACCGTAACGCGCGCCGACGATCCGGTCCCGGCCGGGGATCTCGACGTCGAACGTGGCCGACGAACCGGACTGCTTCAGGAAGCTGGTGATCGTGGTCCACAGGTATCGGGCCGGCGTCGCGGTCTTGCCCGCGTGCCGCTTGTCCTCCATCGCGTGGATGACGACCGCGTCCATGCCCATGCCCGTGTTGAACAGGAACCAGCGGTCGTCGGTGTGGCCGAGTCCGATCCGGCGACTGCGTCCCGCGTCGAGGAGGGTGATGATCTGCTGTGTCGCGAGCAGCGGGTCGGGATCGATCCCCAGCGTGCGCGCGAAGACGTTGGCGCTACCGCCGGGGATCACGGCCAGGGCGGGCCGCCGCCGGTCGGGATCGCTGCTCGACGGCGGGTCGAGCAGTCCGTTGGCGGCCTCGTTCACCGATCCGTCGCCGCCGTGCACGATGACGGTGTCGAAGTCCTCGGCCGCGGCGCGCGCGGCGAGCTCGAACGCATGCCCGCGGTGCGTGGTGAGTTCGACGTCGAGGTGGAAATGCGCGCTCAGGGTGTGCGCCAGCGCGTCGCGGCCGGCCGGACTGGTCGCGGTGGCGAACGGGTTGACGATGAGCATGACACGCACGACACCCGAGGATATGGGGTCGTCGCCGCCCGCGCGTAATCGCGCGGATGTGTACGGCGCCATCGCTCCGGTGCGCACACCCGCGGAGGTCCGCGCGGGGGGACCAAATATCCTGGGACGGTGAGCACCGAGAACGGCCGTCCGGAGTCCGACACCGATCCGTCGGTGACCCCGCGCCAGATCAAGATCGCCGGTGCGGTGACCACGCTGCAGGGGCTGGCCGGTGTTGCGGTCGCGGTGATCCTGGTCGTGCGCGGCCTGGCCGGGCACGAGGAGACCACCATCAGCGGTTACGGCACCGCGGCCTGGTTCGGCATCATCGGCGGGGGAGTGCTGGTCGGCGGTCTGGCGCTGCTCTCGGGGCGGCGGTGGGGACGCTCGATCGCCATGGTGGCGCAGATCCTGCTGCTGCCGGTGGCGTATTACCTGTTCACGAGCGGATGGCCGGTGTTCGGCGTGCCGCTGGCACTCGCGGCGCTCGCGGTCCTGGTGATGCTGTTCAGTCCGGCGTCCATGAGGTGGCTCGCCGACGAACTCGAACCCGAGCGCTGACATCCTCCTCCGGCCGGTTCTCCTCCGTCCGGGTACGCCGCGCAGCCGAGGTGGACTCTCATCCGACGATCGACGCCCGGGCGGTCGTACAGTAGGGCGCATGACGCGCATCCTCGCGATTGCCAATCAGAAGGGTGGGGTCGCCAAGACCACCACGGTGGAGTCCCTCGGTGCCGCCCTCGCCGATCTCGACGTCTCGGTCCTCGTCGTCGATCTCGACCCGCAAGGGTGTCTCACCTTCTCGCTCGGGCACGATCCCGATCAGCTCACCTCCTCGGTCCACGACGTGTTGCTCGGTGACGAGGAGATCGCCGATGTCCTGCTCGACACCGAGGACAAGGTCACCCTGCTGCCGGCGACCATCGACCTGGCCGGCGCCGAGGCGCTGCTGTTGATGCGCCCGGGGCGGGAGTATGCCCTCAAGCGTGCACTCGCGGAGGTGAGCGAGGACTTCGACGTCGTGATCGTCGACTGCCCGCCGTCGCTCGGCGTGCTCACCCTGAACGGTCTCACCGCGGCGGACGAGGTGATCGTGCCGCTGCAGTGCGAGACGCTCGCCCATCGTGGCGTCGGGCAGCTGTTGCGCACGGTCCGGGAGGTCCAGCAGATCACCAACCCGAACCTCACGATGCTGGGTGCGGTGGCCACCTTGTTCGACGCCCGGACCACGCACAGCCGCGACGTTCTCGCCGACGTCGCCGATCGGTACGACCTGCCGGTGCTCGAGCCGCCCATCCCGCGCACGGTGCGTTTCGCCGAGGCCTCCGCCTCCGGGACGTCGGTCATGCGGGGCCGAAAGAACAAGGGCGCGACGGCATATCGCGCGCTCGCCGAGAATCTGTGGAAGCACTGGGAGGCGGGCGCCGAGGTCGGCACCTTCGAGGTCTGAGTCGGGTCTGAGGTCCGGGGGCCGCGGGGGTCAGCCCGGACCGAAGGCCTCGATCCGGGGTCCGTGCTGTTCGACGACGACGTCGCCGAGGACACGCAGACTCACCACGGGCGCGGCCGGTTCACTCCGGGTGAGCGGGATGGACCGGATCTCCCGGCCGGTCGCGACATCGCGGACGCTGATCCCGGTGGTACTCGGCAGCAGGAGCTGTCCCGCCATCATCTGGCCGGGTCCCAATGTGCCGGGGACCTGGTAGATCGGATTCAGCGTCTGGGCATTCAGGACGACGGTCGCCTTCCCGGTCCAGTAGGTGACGATCCCGTCGGAGGAGATCGGGACGCTGCCGGCGGGCGGCGTCGAGTCGCCTGCGACGGTGTTGGTCCCCGCCGCGTTCGCGTCGGTGTCGAACCGGCGGATCGCCGGCCCGCTCTCGGCGTCGAACGTGGGCGGTTCGGCCGGTGCGGCGCCACCGTCGTACACGGCGATCCCCGACGACGACATCGCGATGACCACGGGCGGCGGTCCGCTCACGTCGCCGGTGATGAGGGTCGACCCGTACTGTTCGACCTTCTCGTCGTCGCCGAGTACCGCGCCGAGGACCGTGAGCCGATACCCGGGGTCGTCGGCGCAGCGTTCGACGACGGCCACGCGATCTCCCGACACCACCGACGAGAACAGCTCGCAGTCGACGCGATCGGGCGCGTCCTCCGGTCGGACCGGCGCCTCGACCCGGCCGTATTCGATTCCGCGAACGAGATTGGAACCCCAGGTCTCCATCCGGCGGGGGCCCTGCGCGACGACGTACCCCGAGTCGGTCGCGAGCCGGACCTCCGGGTCGGCGTCGCTGGTGCGGGCGCCCTTCCGGCTGCCGGTGCCCGCATCGAGAGCGGTCACCTCCGAGCAGCCGCGGCTGTTGCGGTACACGGCCAGCGCCAGATCGGCGCTCCCGGTCCAGGCGGTACCGACCGCACACAGGTCGAGATCGCGGCTGTACGACCAGAGTTCGCGTCCGGTGGCCGGGTCGTGCCCGACCACCCGTCCGCCGTTCCCGGTGACGACGGCGGAGGTGCCGATCGCGGGGGCGCGGGTGGCGTCGGAGTCGGCCCGCCAGCGCGCGACGAAACTCGCGGGCACGGACTGTGCCGGCTGCACCGCGGCGGGTTCGGCCGCGGCCGGCACGCTCACGGTGTGGCGAACCGGGCTGAGGGCCCAGGCGGTGACGCACAGGGCCGCGACGACGACCACGATGGCCGCGGTGACCGCGAGATCGATCGGGCGGCGCCGTTCGGGCCTGACTCGTGCCACGCGGGTCAGCCGGTGGTCAGTCGGCGACAGCTGCTGTGGACTCCGACGCGCCGGCGTCGGACGCGGCGGTCTGCTCGCCGGCGGGCTTGCGGTTGGCGCCACCCCGACGGCGACGACGGCGACGCGGCTTCGCGGTGCCGTCACCGGCGGAGGTGTCGCTGCCGGACTCGGTCGTCGTGGTCTCGGTTGTCGTGGTCTCGGCGGCCGATTCGGTGGACGTCCCATTGGCGTCCGTCTGCCCGCCCCGGGTGCGACGGCGAGTGCGGGTCGAGCGCTTGCGCGGCTCGCGGTCCGCGCGCGTCTCCCGCGTCTCGTCGGGGTCGCGCGGCGGCTTGGCGGCGGCGATCCGCCCCGTCTTCGACTCGTCGATCGACAGGTCCGACCGGAGGTGTTCCGACGTCGAGTAGGTCTCCGGCGGATCGGGGATACCGAGACTCAGCGCCTTGTCGATGAGCTCCCAGCGGTGCAGCTCATCCCAGTCGACGAGGGTCACCGCGATGCCTGTGCGCCCGGCGCGACCGGTACGGCCGATGCGGTGCACGTAGGTCTTGTCGTCTTCGGGGCACTGGTAGTTGATGACATGGGTGACGTCGTCGATGTCGATGCCGCGGGCGGCCACGTCGGTGGCGACCAGCACATCGATGGTGCCGTCGCGGAACCGCTTGAGCGCCTTCTCGCGGGCGACCTGGCCGAGATCGCCGTGGACCGCGCCGACCTTGAAGCCGCGCTCGGCGAGGTCGTCGGCGACCTTCTGCGCGGTGCGCTTGGTGCGGGTGAAGATCATCGTGGCGCCGCGACCCTCGGCCTGCAGGATGCGGGCGACGAGTTCGGCCTTGTCCAGCGCGTGCGCCCGGTAGGCGTACTGCTTGGTGCGGTCGTGGACCGCGGAGTCGTTGGCGTTCTCGGCCCGGATGTGGGTCGGCCGGTTCAGGAACGTGCGGGCCAGGGTGACGATCGGACCGGGCATGGTCGCCGAGAACAGCATCGTCTGACGAGGCGTCGGCAATGCGGACATGATGCGCTCGATGTCGGGCAGGAAGCCGAGGTCGAGCATCTCGTCGGCCTCGTCGAGGACCAGGATCGACACCTTGCCGAGGACGAGGTGGCCCTGCTGGGCGAGGTCGAGGAGCCGGCCCGGGGTGCCCACCACGACGTCGACGCCGGACTGCAGCTCGGCGATCTGCGACTCGTACGGACGGCCACCATAGATCGAAGTGACCTTCAGGGGACGCTTCGTGCCATCGGCCAGGGTGACCTCGAGCGACGGCGCCGCCACCTGGAGATCGCCGGTCACCTGCACGCACAGCTCGCGCGTGGGCACGATGATCAGCGCGCGGGGCGTGGTGTCCAGCGGACGGACCCCGGACTCCTCGGCATGGGCGAGCCGGTGCAGCAGCGGGATGCCGAAACCGAAGGTCTTGCCCATGCCGGTGCGGGCCTGGCCGATGAGGTCGTGGCCTTCGAGCGCCAGCGGCAGGGTCAGTTCCTGGATCGCGAAGGTGTGGGTCTTGCCGTCTGCGGCGAGGGCCGAGACGATACGGTCGTCGACGCCGAGCTCGGCGAAGGTGGGGGCGGTGTGGGTGTCGTCGACGATGGTCGTCTGCACGGCGGAATCGCTCATGTGCGGTTGTGTGCCTTTCTGGGCCGGTCTGCGCGCGATGTGTTTCGGTGCGCGCACGGAGAAGGCTCGAAAGTGCACGCGCATATGTCGTAGTGGCACCGGGGATGTGACCGGGTATCGCGAGGAACTCGCAGTTCGGCGAGCAACGCCGTCGTCACATCCACACGCTCGCGCCGGCGGGCACGCGCTCCACGCGCAGCTCAGCGGGCAAGCGACGGGGGGTCCCGTCGGAGTGCACCGCCGTCGAGTGTACTTGGTGCCCCGCGGCGGCCCGCTACCATCACCTCATGGCGCCTGCATCCGACCCGTCCGAGTCGACCCCGTCACCTGCGACGTCCACCTCGGTGGCGTCGGCCGAGATGCGGGATTCGGCGATCGGGAAGCTGTTCGCCGTGCTGCTCGCCGGCGAGTTCGCCGCGTTCCACCGGCTCATCGAGGAGTCGGCGATGGCGCCGGATGTGCCCAGCCGCATCGCGATCGCCCGGATGGCGGCCTCCGAGGTCGGCCACTTCGACCGGCTCGCCGAGCGGGTGGAGGCGATGACCGGCCTCGGCGCCGCGGAAGCCGTCGAGCGCTACCGTTCGGTGTTCGATCAGTATCACCGCGCGACGACGCCGAAGACCTGGTACGAGGCGCTGGTCAAGGCGTATGTCGGCGACGGACTCGCGGCCGACTTCTACGCCGAGCTCTCCGACATGCTGCCGCCGGACTCGCAGGCCGTGATGGCCGAGGTGATGTCGGAAACCGCCAACTCCCAGTTCGCCCGTGACCAGGTCCGGGCGGCCGTCGAGGCCGACCCGTCGATCAAATCGGCCCTGGTGCTGTGGGGCCGCCGGCTACTCGGCGAGGCCATCACCCATGCGCAGTGGGTTCTCGCCGCCGAGGAAGAGGTCACCGATCTGCTCTTCGCCGGGGCCAGTTCGCTGACCGGCGTCGCCGGGTTCTTCGACGTCGTCGCCGGCAAACACGCCGAGCGGATGGCCGACCTCGGCCTCGCCTGAGTCGGACCTGACCACGGCGGAGTCGGCCGACGGTGTTTCGCTCTGAGCGGAGTGGCTGTCCCGCCGCACCCCGGCTGCACTAGCCTTGTGCGGCAAGCGTTGACAGACACCGAGGAGGGCGGCACATGGCCGTGGAAGTGAAGATCGGCATCACCGACAGCCCGCGGGAGCTGACCATCGCGTCGACCCTGACCAGCGACAAGGCCTTCGCCGAGGTCGAGGCGGCACTGGGTGGCAAGCAGCAGCTGTTGTCCCTCGTGGACGACAAGGGCGCCCGCTACCTCATCCCGGTCACCAAGATCGCCTATGTCGAGGTGGGTGCGTCGGAGAACCGCCGCGTCGGATTCGGTTCCTGAC
>NZ_JAMBDT010000045.1:0-37634 GCF_025143765.1 Gordonia sp. p3-SID1431 | reverse complement strand
CGCGACGCATCTCACCAGGACCCTTCGTGACGGCCTCCGCAAGCTCCGGCCTCCTCAGGGAGCAGTAGTAGGGCTCGCCGCGAGCACACAGGTTTCTTTCGTAGTCCAGGACGGCCGTCAGGCCGCTGGTACTGAGGTGCGAGGAGCGCCTAGCGACGAGCCCCACGAAGGGCAGGCGTCCGTCGTCAGACGGGCGGGTGCAGCGTCGCGGCCCGGACCACGGCGAGAGCCGATCCGGACTCCTCGAAGAGGCGCCGCTGCCGAGAGGCCCCGTTGCCCTGCAGACGCAGCCGGTCCAGCGTCTGTGCGACGCCGTCCCGCTCGCCGAGTCGGTCCAGTGCGGGTGCGAGCACGGTGAGTAGCTGCTCGACCCGCGTCCAGACCGGCACCAACGCGCCGGTCGTCGGGTCGAGCGCACGCCCGTCGACGCCGTCGTGGGCGGCGATCCAGTACGCGGCCGACAGCAGCGCCGGATCGAGGTCCGCGGCCGGGAACCGCCGGTCCCCCGCGCGCAGGTCGTCGAGGGCGGTCATCACCGCCGCACGGACGAGGGTGGCGAAGGTCTGCGTCTCCTCCACCCGCATCTGCACGTCCCCGACCCGCACCTCGACCGTGGGCAGGTGATCCGACGGCCGAGCGTCCCAGTACAGCATGTGCGGGTCGAGAATAGTGCCCGTGGCCACGAGGAGTTCGACCGTCTCGGCGAAGTGTTCGGCCGACCGCAGGTGCGGTGGCGGTCCCGCCGCCGGCCATCGCGACCAGAGCACCGAACGCCAACTGGCGTGGCCGGAGTCGGCGTCGCGATAGATCGCCGAGTTCGCCGACAGCGCAAGCAGTATCGGTAGCCACGGGCGCAGGCGATTGCACACCGCGACGGCGGTGTCGGTGTCCGGGACACCCACGTGGACGTGACAGCCGCTGATGCCCTGTTCGTGGGCCAGCATGCCGTACCGCGCGGCGATCGCCCGGTAGCGGCCGGTGTCGGTCACCGGAAACGACTCGGGCACGCGTGGCGGCACCCCGCAGGCGACCACGTCGACGCCCACGTCGTCGGCGGCCGCCGCCAGGATGCCCGGCAGCCGGTGCAGGTGGTCGCCGATCTCCTCACTCGTCGCCGCGGTCGGCGTGGCGATCTCCACCTGCGACGAGGTGAGTTCCAACTCGAGGTCGAGGCCGCGCGCGGATGCCGCGGCCGCCACCTCGCGGTTGCTCCCGACCGGCCGTCCGGTCTCCCGGTCGACGAGGACGAACTCTTCCTCGACCCCGAGGGTCGGCGCCGGAATGCCCCGGAAATCCCCGCCCGCGGAACCGTACTCGTCGTTCACACGGAGAAAATGCCCAGCGGCGGCGTCGGTCAAACGGGACGTCAGTCCTCGGCGCGGCTCTCCGCCGGATCGGGTGTGTTCTCGATCGCCCGGTCCAGGCCGGGACCGGCCTGCATGCCCGAGACCGTCGCGGTGATCGACCGGGCGAGGTCCTGCGCGGTCAACCCGAGATCGCCCAGGATCTCGTTGCGCGAGGCGTGTGCGATGAACTCCTGCGGGATGCCCTTGATCTGTACCGGTACCAGCACCTCCGCCGCCGACAGCGCGGCGGCGACCGCGGACCCGACGCCGCCGCTGGTGCACCCGTCCTCGAGCGTGACGACGAGCCGGTGGCGGCGCGCGACCTCGACCACCGAGGTGGGCACCGGCAGCACCCAGCGCGGATCCACGACCGTCGCATCGATTCCCTGACGGGCCAGGCGTTCGGCGGTGTCGACGGCCAGCCCGCAGAAGGCACCGACCGCGACGATGAGCACATCGCCGCCCGCCGGACCGAGGTCCCGGTCGGCGCGGTGCAGCACATCGACACCGTCGTCGAGCCGCTCGACCGCCCGGATGTCTTCGGGGACAGCACCTTTGGAGAATCGGAGGGCCGTGGGGCCGTCGGCGACGCCGAGTGCCTCGTCGAACTCCTCGCGCAGCCGGACGGCGTCACGCGGTGCGGCGACCCGCAGGCCGGGCACCATCGCCATCAGCGAGAGATCCCACATGCCGTGGTGGCTGGGGCCATCGGGTCCGGTGATGCCGGAACGGTCGAGGACGAGCGTCACCGGCTGCCTCAGCAGCGCGACGTCCATCAGCAGCTGATCGAACGCGCGGTTGAGGAACGTCGAGTAGATGGCGACGACCGGATGCAGTCCGCCGAGCGCGAGACCGGCCGCCGAGGTCATCGCATGCTGTTCGGCGATGCCGACGTCGAACATGCGGTCCGGGTAGCGTTCGCCGAAGGGGGTGAGTCCCGTCGGCCCGGGCATCGCCGCGGTGATCGCGACGACGTCGGGACGGTTGGCGCCGGCGTCGAGCAGTGCGGCGGAGAACACGGCGGTCCAGTCCTGGGGTGAGACGCTCGTGGGCCGGCCGGTGACCGGGTCGATGATGCCGGTCGCGTGCATGAGGTCGGCGACGTGGTTCTCGGCGTGGGCGTAGCCCATGCCCTTGCGGGTCACGGTGTGCACGATCACCGGGCCGCCGAAGTCGCGGGCCTGCCGCAGCGCCGACTCGACCGCGTCGATGTCGTGACCGTCGACGGGCCCGACGTATTTCAGTCCGAGATCGGTGAACATCGCCTGCGGGGCCAGGAGGTCCTTGAGCCCGCTCTTCATCCCGTGCAGGACGGCGTATGCCGGCTCCCCGACGACCGGCACCTGCTTGACGACGCGGCGACCCTCGTCGAGGAACTTCTCGTACCCAGGTTGCAGGCGCAGCCCCGACAGGTGGCTTGCGAGTCCGCCGATCGTCGGCGCATACGACCGACCGTTGTCGTTGACGACGATGACGACCCGGCGGTTGCAGGCGGCGATGTTGTTGATCGCCTCCCAGCACATGCCGCCGGTCAGGGCGCCGTCGCCGACCACCGCGACCACCGTGCGATCCGGCTGACCGGTCAGTTCGAAGGACTTCGCGAGCCCGTCCGCATACGACAGCGCCGCCGACGCGTGCGAGGACTCCACCCAGTCGTGGTCGGACTCCGCGCGCTCCTGGTAGCCGGTGAGCCCGCCGCGCTGGCGCAGCTGATCGAAGCCGTCTTTACGTCCGGTGACGATCTTGTGGACGTAGGACTGGTGGCCGGTGTCGAACAGGATCGGGTCCGACGGGGAGTCGAAGACGCGGTGGATTCCGAGGGTCAACTCGACGACTCCGAGGTTCGGTCCGAGATGTCCGCCCGTGGCTGCGACCTTCTCGATCAGGAACGTCCGGATCTCGGCCGAGAGGACCTTCATCTCCTCGTCCGACAGCGGCCGGAGATCGGCCGGCGAGCTGATCCGGTCGAGCACACCCATCGTTTCCTCCATCACCGGCGTGACGCCAGGTCGGCTGTCGAGCCGGAGAACGTCCGGCACATGTCTGGTCAGTCTACGGAAGCATTCGTCGCGAGCCCGATCGACGGATGGCCGACACGTCGGGATCCCGGACCCCGCGAGCGCGCGTCGCTCAGCCGGCGGCGGCCGGAACGAGGCAGGCCACCGCCTCCACGTGGTGCGTCAGCGGGAATGCGTCGAAACCGCGTATGTCGACGACACGGAATCCGCGCGCGGCGAAGTATCCGAGATCACGTGCGAATCGGGCGGCGTCACAGCCCACGTGGACCACGATGCCGGGCCGGGCGTCGGCGATCGCCCCGATCACCCGTTCCCCGGCTCCGGTACGCGGGGGATCGAGGACGACGACGTCCGGCCGCGCGGTGAGGTCCGCGATCCGGGCCGCGACCTCCCCGCGATGGGTGTGCACCCGATCGCCGTCGCCGGCGAAGGCCCGCTCGGCGGCGTCGAGTGCGGCCGGATCCGAATCGACGATGTGCACGGTGTCCGGCGCACCGGCCGGGCCGTCGAGCAGTGCACCCGCGAACACCCCTGCCCCGCCGTACAGATCCCACGCCACCCGCGTCGGTCTTCCGAGATGCGCACCGACGAAGTCGACGACGGTCTCCGCATAGGTCCGCGGCGCGTCGCGGTGCGCCTGCCAGAATCCCGCGACGGGAATGTCCCACGACCGCCCGCCGACCCGCTGGACGGCCGTCGCCCCACCTTCGACGACCCGCTGGGCACGAGGCCGTGCGTGCCGGGCGCGGTTCTGCTGCGCCCGGCGCCGGCTGTCGGCGCGGCCCCGGCGCGGCTCCGCCACGGGCGCGAGTTCGGTGATGTGGCGCGCGCCGTCGGCGTCGAGCACGACGGCGAGTTCGGAGTGCGGGGTGAAACCGCGGTTCGCGAGTCCGTCGAGCATTCCCGGGGCGGGCTGGACGCAGGCCTCGGTGACGACGCCGCGGCCGCGGAACGCCGACTGCCCCGGGCGCCCCCGGCCGTCCACGGCCAGGCGGGTCCGGATTCGCCACCCCGTGTCGGCGTCCCCGAGACGCCGGACGCCGTCGGTCGCCAGCTCGGTGCCGGCGACGATCTCGCCCGGTAGACGACCAACGCGATCCAGGACATCGAGCAGCACAGCCTGTTTCAGGTCCCGCGCGTGATCGGGTGCCACGTGCGCGAGATCACAGCACCCGGCCCCGGCCGCAGCCGCCGGACACCGCGGCGCCACCCGATGCGGCGAGGCGTCGAGCACCTCCGCCACCTCGGCCCGCCAGTACGAGTCGTGCCGGTCGTCGGTGATCTCGGCGACCACCCGTTCGCCGGGGATCGCCCCGCGGACGAACACGACGGGGCCGTCGGCGCGGCCCACGGACTCACCGCCGTTGGCCGGACGGTCGACGGTCACCTCGACCCGGCGCGGTGTTGCCGGGCCGCTCACGGTCGCCGTTCGGGTTCGCCGAGTGCACGGCGGGTCTCCCCCGGCGCCCAGTACGCGCGGTCTTCCTTGCGCCGGTCCGACGAGGTGAGCTGCCACGGCACCGAGGTCACCATCACGCCGGGCTCGAACAGCAGCCGGCCCTTGAGGCGCAGCGCCGACTGGTTGTGCAGGATCTGCTCCCACCAGTGCCCGACGACATACTCCGGGATGAACACGGTCACGACGTCGCGCGGCGACTCGCGCCGCACCCGGCGCACGTATTCGATGACGGGCCGGGTGATCTCGCGATAGGGCGAGGCGATGACCTTCAGCGGGACGGTGATGTCACTGGCCTCCCACTCCGAGACGAGCTTGCGGGTGTCGCGGTCGTCGACGTTGACCGTGATCGCCTCCAGGACGTCCGGACGGGTGGCCCGCGCGTACCGCAGGGCCCGCTTGGACGCCATGTGCAGGCTGGACACGAGCACGATCGAATGCGTGCGGCTGGGCAGGACGGCCTCGTCGTCGTCCTCGGCGCGGTCGAGTTCGCGCTGCACCGACGCGTAGTGGTGATGGATGAGTTTCATGATCACGAACAGCGAGACCATCGCGATCACGGCGATGTAGGCACCCTCGGTGAACTTGGTGATCAGGACGACGACCAGGACCGTCGCGGTCATCACCAGGCCGACCGTGTTGACCACCCGGGACTGCATCATCCGACGCCGCGCGCTCGGGTCGGTCTCGGTACGCAGCAGGCGGGTCCAATGCCGCACCATGCCCGTCTGGCTCAAGGTGAACGACACGAAGACGCCCACGATGTAGAGCTGGATCAGGGACGTCACCTGCGCGCCGAACGCGACGACGAAGATGATCGCGGCGATCGCGAGGAAGAGGATGCCGTTGCTGAACGCCAGGCGGTCGCCTCGGGTGTGCAACTGGCGCGGCAGGTAGCGGTCCTGCGCGAGCACCGAGCCCAGCACCGGGAAACCGTTGAAGGCGGTGTTCGCGGCCAGTAGCAGGATCAGCGCGGTGACGGTGGCGACGAAGAAGAATGCCGGCGGGAACGAGTCGAAGACGGCGTGGGCCAGCTGGGCGATCATGGCCTTCTGCTGGTAACCCTCCGGCGCCCCGATGAGGTCCTGCTCCGGGTTCATCACGTACTTCGCGCCGATCTTCTCCGCCAGCAGCACGATGCCCATCAGCAGGGTGATGGAGAACGCGCCCAGCAGCAGCAGTGTCGTCGCGGCGTTGCGCGACTTCGGTTTCCGGAAGGCCGGCACCCCGTTGCTGATGGCCTCCACCCCGGTGAGCGCCGCACAGCCCGAGGAGAACGACCGGGCGACGAGGAACATCAGCGCCAGCCCGGTGAGGTTGTCCTGTTCGGGCACGATGCCGAAGTCGGCGGTCTCGGAATGGATGTCCTGACCGAGCACGTAGATCTCGGTGAACCCCCAGATGAGCATGCCCAGGACACCGATGATGAACCCGTAGGTCGGGATCGCGAGCACGGCCCCGGACTCCTTGATGCCACGCAGGTTGACCGCGGCGAGCAGCATGATCGCGCCGACGCAGAACCACACCTTGTGCTCTTCGACGAACGGGATCGCCGAACCGATGTTCTCCGCCGCCGACGTGACCGACACCGCCACCGTGAGCACGTAGTCCACCAGCAGGGCGCTGCCGACGGTCAGGCCCGCGTTGGGACCGAGATTGACGGTCGCGACCTCGTAGTCGCCGCCACCCGAGGGGTATGCGTGCACGTTCTGGCGGTAGCTCGCGACGACCACGGCCATGACGACGGCGACGGCGATCGCCACCCAGGGCGTGAACGCCAGCGCGCTGATGCCGGCGACGGACAGGACCAGGAAGATCTCCTGCGGCGCGTACGCCACCGAGCTCATCGCGTCGGAGGCGAACACCGGCAGGGCTATCCGCTTGGGCAGCAGCGTGTGACCGAGCGTGTCGCTGCGGAAAGGCCTGCCAAGCAGGAGGCGTTTCGTCGCGACGGACACCTTGGAGACGGTGGACACCAGGCAACCCTAGAGCGTTGGCGCCGAGGCGGGTAGGTTCGACTCGCGGCAGACGAGCCGCGTGTGGAGAGGAATGCCGTGCAGGTGGTCATCATGGGTTGCGGGCGGGTCGGATCCGCGCTCGCGATGTCGATGCAGAAGCGCGGACACGACGTCGCGATCATCGATCGGGATCAGAGCGCGTTCGTGCGGCTGAGTCCCGACTTCGCGGGCCGCACGATCACCGGGGTCGGGTTCGACCGCGAGATCCTCGTCAAGGCGGGCATCGAGCACGCCGACGCGTTCGCCGCGGTGTCCTCCGGGGACAACTCGAACATCATCTCGGCGCGGGTGGCCCGCGAGACCTTCGACGTCGAGCGCGTCGTCGCCCGGATCTACGACGCCAAGCGCGCCGAGGTGTACGAGCGGCTCGGGATTCCGACGGTGGCGACCGTCCCCTGGACGACCGAGCGATTCGTCTCGGCGCTCGGCGAGACGACGACGATGGAGTGGCGTGACCCGTCGGGTTCGCTGGCGATCGCCCAGATCGACGTCGACGACTCGTGGATCGGGATCTCGGTCGGCAAGTTCCAGGAGCAGACCGGCGCGCGGGTGGCCTTCCTCAGCCGTGTCGGACGTCCGGTTCTCCCCGAGGCGAAAACCGTTCTGCAACAAGATGATGTGGTCTACGGAGCGGTCATGCTCGACAACCTCAAGAACGCCCGTGGCGTCGCCGCGCGGCCGTTCACCCAGAACGAGTCCGGATGACCCGGGCCGAAGGAGTCCCGAAGTGAAGGTCGCCATCGCCGGAGCCGGCGCGGTCGGGCGCTCGATCGCCCGCGAACTGCTGGTGAACGCCCACGAGGTCACGCTCTTCGAGCGCAACGCCGGCCACATCGACACCGACGCCGTCGTCGGCGCGGGATGGGTGCTCGCCGACGCGTGTGAACTCGCCAATCTCGAAGAGGCGCAACTACAGACCTACGACGTCATGATCGCCGCGACCGGCGACGACAAGGCCAACCTCGTCGTGAGCCTGCTCGCGAAGACCGAGTTCGCCGTCAACCGGGTCGTCGCCCGCGTCAACGACCCGCGTAACGAGTGGCTGTTCGGCGAGGACTGGGGCGTCGACGTCGCCGTCTCGACCCCGCGCCTGCTCGCCTCCCTGGTCGAGGAGGCGGTGTCCGTCGGCGATCTGGTCCGGCTGATGACGTTCCGTCAGGGGCAGGCCAACCTCGTCGAACTCACCCTGCCGTCGAACACTCCCCTCGCCGGCAAGCCCGTCCGGAAGCTGGAACTGCCGCGCGACGCCGCGCTCGTCGCGATCCTGCGCGGCGGCCGCGTCATCGTCCCGCAGCGCGACGACCCCATCGAGGGCGGCGACGAACTGGTCTTCATCGCGCCCACCGAGGCCGAACCCGCCCTCTATGAGGCTATGCAGATCGCGCGGTGACGTCCGCGTCCGGCGGGGTGCCGGCGCGCGCCGCCTCGGCTCGCTGCGCCCGGCGGACCAGGAGGATCGTCGCGAGCACCACGAGTGCGGTCAGCGGCCACCCCATCGCGATGCGCGCGAACGCCAGCCACCCGGTGGCCCCGTCGTCGTACAGTTCCGACTGCGTGAGGTAGCGCGCCGCGAAGAGCACCGCCCACAGCGCGGTGGCGATGTCGTAGGCGCGGAGGATGGACCGCTGCTTGCGCCAGCCGGACCCCTCGCCGTTGATCAGATGCCAGGCCACCCCGATGAGGGGCCACCGCACCAGGATCGAGACGGCGAACACGATCGCATAGACGAGGGTGCTCCAGATCCCGAAGAGGAAGTAGCCCTTGGCATCCCCCACCCGGTCGGCGATGAAGACACAGATGGCGACGCCGAGCAGACCCGAGATCGCGGGGGTCAGGGGTTCGCGGCGCACGAGCCGTACGACGAAGAGCAGCGCCGCCACGCCGAGAGCCGCGTAGATGGCGGTCCGGAGGTCGAAGAAGGAGTTGACGGGGACGAACACCACCACGGGCACGGTCGAATAGACCAGGCCGGAGACGCCACCGATCTGTTCGAGCACCGTGGGCGCCGCCTGCTCGGGTGCTGACTGTCCGGGTGCCGACGGTTCGGCGTCCGGCTGTCTCGAGGCCGGATGCTCGGGGACCGGACCGGTCACTCGTCGACGCCGTGCAACTCGTAATAAGGGTTGTAGATCACCTTGTGGCCGTCCTGCTCGGCGAGCCGGCCCCGGACGGTGACCTTGCGGCCGGGCTCGATGCCGGTGATGCGGTTACGGCCCAGCCACTTCAGCATCACGATGTCGGAGCCGTCAAAGAACTCGGCCTTCACCCCCGCCTTGGCCGACCGCGAACAGGTCTCGACGGCACGCAGTTCGCCGTGCATGGTGACCTCGTCACCGCGGCAGCACTCGGATGCGCGCTGAGCGCCTGTCGCCTTGGATTCCTCGGCGATCTTCTCTGCGTCGGCGTCACCGAGATCTTCGGTCAGCCGACGGGTCAGTCGTTTGAGATAGCCGGCAGTGGGCATCTCGACCCTCCCAATGGATTTCGGCCGGCACCGCAGGGCTGTACAGAGCGGTGTCCGTGGGTCGCCGAACGAGTGATCGGTGACCTGCCCGCCAGCGTAGACCTCGGCCTCGGCCAGTGACAACGTCGGCGACCGCGGGGCCATTCCGTGGTCGCCGGACCCCCGCTGTCCAGGTCTGCGCGGGGGCCTCGGGACACCTTAGTGGTGTGTCTCAGAAACAGGCGACTGGTCTCCGCCGTTCGATCGGCGTCTGGCCGCGTTGTCGTCGGTCGAGATAGCTCCGTTATCCCTCCCTCCTCCGCCTTGCCAGACCACCGATCGCTCCACCGGACACCGGCCGCCTCTTTTCGAGACACACCACTAGGGGATGATGCCCTGATGCCTGGCACCGACGGTCCGCACCGCCCTCGCCCGACGGCTCTCGTCGGCATACCCGGAACGGGTTCCGACGCCGATCACGTCACCCGTTCCTTTCAGCGCGCCGCAGCTGACCTGGAGGTAGAGCTCATCGCGCTGGACCCGACGACGCCGTTGATCGACGGCCACCTCCGCGGGCTGGAGCGGGCCGCCGGAGCCCACCGCTCGATCCTCGTGGGCGGGGTGTCGATCGGAGCCGCGATCGCGCTCGAGTGGGCCCTGCGCGACAACGGCCGACGCTGCGCCGGGGTGCTCGCCGCGCTGCCGGCATGGAGCGGCGACGCCCACTCGGCACCCGCGGCCGCGAGTGCCGGCGCCACCGCCGATGCGCTCGAACGCGACGGACTCGAGGCGACCATCGCGGCGATGGCGAGCAGCAGCCCGGCCTGGCTGGCCGCGGAACTGACCCGGTCGTGGCGGGGTCTGCACCCGGGCCTCGCCGGCATGTTGCGCGAGGCGGCTCGTCATCGGGCGCCGACGCCGGCCGAGATCGCCGGGCTCACGGTGCCGCTGGCCATCGTCGCGGCCGCCGACGATCCGGTCCACCCCATCGCCGTCGCCCGCGAATGGCGTGCTGCCGCACCGCGATCGACGCTCGTGGAGATCACGCTCGACGCCTGGGGCCACGATCCGGGTGTGCTGGGAGACGAGCTCCGGGCCGGGCTTGTCGAACTCACCGACCCGCCGGGGTGATCGGAGCCTGGTGTGGCCGGAGCTTCAGCGGCGGCGGCGGAAGCGCTGCATCGCCGAGCCCGACGACGGCGGCAACGGCTCCTCGTCGACCTCGGGATCGGCGGGAGCCGCGGACTCCACTTCCGGGGCGGCGGCCGCCTCCGGCTCGTCGCGGTAGGCGTTCTCCCCGTAGACGGTGGCGTGGGCGACCTGATCGAGCGCACCCCCGGCAACGGGTACCGAATCGTCGGTCGCGTCCTCGGTGGACGCGGCACCCGGGCCCGCGTCCTGTGCGGCGGGGTTCGGGGCGGTGGGGTTCTGGGCGGAGGGGTCCGGGGATTCCTGTCCGGCCGGGGGGCCGGCGAACATCTGCTGCTGGGCGGCCGCGACCTGCTCGGCGAGCACCGGCGGCAACACGACGGGCAGCGGATCCCGCGGGGGGAACGGCTCGGACCCGCGTCGGACGACCGTCTCGGCCAGTACGGCGCGGCTCAACCGTGCGAGGTCGTCCGCATGCTCGGTGGGCCCGCTGCCCACGCACCGGACGAGCCAGCGCGGGCCGTCGACCCCGATGAACCGGTGGGTCGCACCGTCCGTCTCGGCGACCACCTCACGCCCCCAGTGCCCGTCTTCGACACTCGTGGCCGCGCCGTCGTCGCGGAGGGAAGCGGCCAGCTCACGGACCACCTCACGCCACATCCCGGGGGACTTGGGTGCGGCGAAGGCGCTCACCGAGATCCGGCCGATGGGGGTCACCAGATACACGTTCTGCGGCTGGTGGGCCTCGGACATCTCGACGGTGACCTGTCCGCCCTCGACCACCGGGACCAGCACCGATCCGAGGTCCAGATGGGAGTTCTCGAGCTCTTGCGGCCGGGTCGCCAGTGCGTCGATGTCGTAGGGGCCGCGCGCCTGACCGACCCGCAGCTCCTCTGATCCGTCCTGTGCCATCGCGTCACTCCTCGTTCGTCACCGCCGGCGACAACGATCCGCCGGACACACGGGAAACACTAATCGACTCCCGTCGGGGAGAGCCCCGGGCGACGGTTCGCCGCAGAGGTCAGGCGAGAATCGCCGATCCCCCGCTCGATCCGTACCCGCCGTCGCCGCGTGCGGTCTCGTCGAGTTCGTCGACCTCGACGAAGTCGGGCAGCTCGACGCGCTGCACGATCAGCTGGGCTATGCGGTCGCCCCGCGAGATGGAGATCGTCTGCTCCGGATCATGGTTGATCAGACAGACCTTGATCTCCCCGCGATAGCCCGCGTCGATGGTGCCGGGGGTGTTCACGACCGACAGGCCGGCCCGGGCGGCCAGTCCCGACCTCGGGTGGATCAGCCCCACGGTGCCGATCGGCAACGCCACGGCGATCCCGGTCCCGACGAGTTGACGGCGTCCGGCGGGCAGTTCGAGATCGATCGTCGAATAGAGATCGACCCCCGCGTCCCCGGGGTGCGCCCTGGTCGGCAGCGGTAGGTCGGGATCGAGGCGTCGGAGCGCGATCGGCGCCGGGTCAGCGGGGTGCGCAGGGGGGAGATCTGAGGCCACGCAGGCAGACTACGCTGGTCACGTGACCGCAGATCATTCGCCCGAGCGCCCCGGAGGACCCTCGGACGCCTCCCCCGCACCCACCGGGCGGAACGCCGGCGTCACCGACTCGACCGCCGATCTGTTCGACGAGCGCCTGTACGTGCCGTGGTGGTGGTGGTTGGCAGCCGTGGTCCTCACCGGCGTGGTGGGCTACGAGATCCAGCTGTCGGCGCGCGGCAGCGCCTGGAGCATCATCGGATACGTGGCCACCGGCGTGCTGTGCGTCGTGATGCTGTGGTCGATGAGCCGCACCCGCGTCCGGGTGACCGCGGATCGGGAGCTGCATGCCCACCGCGCGGTCCTGCCGCGCGCCGTCGTCGCGCGGGCGGCGACGGTCCCGGCGACCGCGAAGAGCGCCGCACTCGGGCGGCAGCTCGACCCGGCGGCCTATCTCGTGCACCGCTCCTGGGTGAAGACGATGGTCCTCATCGTGCTCGACGACCCCGACGACCCGACACCGTATTGGCTGGTGTCGACACGTCGGCCCGCCGAACTCCTTGCGGCGCTGGGCGTCGACGACGCCGCGGCCGACCGTCCCGCACCCACCGCCTGACCCGGGCACGACTTCCTACCCGAGACACGACGAAGGGGCCGCGCCGTATTCGGCGTCGGCCCCCTTCATCAGCTGTGACAGCTGGACTCAGTTCATCTCACGCGCAGTCGACGCAGATGAGCGAGCTTCCGTTCTCCTCGGCCAACCGGCTGCGGTGGTAGACGAGAAAGCAGCTGGTACAGGTGAACTCGTCGGCCTGCTTGGGGATGACACGCACGGACAGTTCCTCGCCCGAGAGATCGGCGCCCGGGAGTTCGAAGGACTCCGCGGTATCACTCTCGTCGACATCCACTGCCGAGGACTGCGCCTCGCTGCGTCGAGCCTTCAGTTCTTCGAGCGAGTCCTCGTTGAGGTCCTCGGTCTCCGTCCGTCGTGGCGCGTCGTAATCTGTAGCCATTCCTTGCCTAACTTGTCGAGAGTGTGAGGGGCGCTCACGGTGACGGCGCTGGCGTCGCCACCCGGTGTTATTGCGCACGACTCCGCCGGGATTGTCTTACCGATGGGGTCATTGCAACGTCGTCTCGGGCGAGATTCGTACCAGAGGATCAGACGTATTGCGTGATTTCGATCACGGTTTCATATCGGGCGCACCCCGGGTCTGGAAGCGCGGGCGCCCGAAGCGTAGTCGACACGCTATCGAAGGTCAATACCCGGGACCCAACTCGTCGGTAAGTTTCGGTTCGGCGCCCGATCCATGCCCCGGTACACCCCAGTCGTACTGCTCCCGGCGAGGCTCGCGGGGCACTGCGGGGTCACCCTCTACAGTGATCCGAGATCACGCAACGCCCAGTGAGGAGTCAGTCCACGGTGGTGTCGAAGATTACGGTCGGCTATCCGACCGACGAGCAGGGCCGACCCTACCGTCGGCGGCGCTACGCACCGGCGATCGTCACGGTCGTCGTCCTGATGGTCGTCGGCGTGGTGGTGTGGGCGGTTGCGCTGGGCGGCGGCGAGTCCGAATCCGTTCCGACAGCGTGCAATCAACCGACTCCGCCGACGTCGGTGGAAGCGGGCGCGCCACCTCCGCCGGCCCCGCCGAGCCTCACCGTCGTCGGACGGGACGAGATGCTCGGAGTCGCTCCGGCCCCGCTGTCGACCTTCGGCGTCCGCGTCCTCAACGCCTCCGACGAACGAGGCGCGGCCCGAACGGTGTCCGACGACCTGACCGCGCAGGGGTTCAGCCCGGTGCCGGACACGCCGTACGCCGATGACCCGGTCTATCCCAATCGGGATCTCAACTGTGTCGCACAGATCCGGTTCGGGCCGGCCGGTCGCGCGGCGGCGGCGGCCACGTGGCTGGCGTTCCCGTGCGCCCAGTTGGTCGACGACGGCCGGCGCGGTACGGCCGTCGACGTCGCACTCGGGGTCCACCACTCGGGTGGCGAGATGTCGCAGGACGCGCAGGCCGCCCTGGAGGCGCTGCGGTCGGCGGATCCGAAGAATCCGGCGAGTGGTGTCGACCCGGTCCTCGTCGAGGCCGTGCACTCCGCCCCCTGCTGACCTCCACACGCCGTGCGGCGGCCGCCGACCCCATGGCGAGACGCGGGAGGGCCGTCAGGTGAGCGGGCTGCGGGCGTCGAATTCGTCGAGCAGCGCGAGGAATTCGTCGGCCACCCCGGGCGCGACAGCGACGGTGATGTGACCCTCGTCGGCCCGTGAATCCGGTGGCGGAGTCTGGACGACGGCGCCGGCCTCGGCGGCGATCAGCCCGCCGGCGGCCCAGTCCCACGGGCTCAGACCGTGTTCGTAGTGGGCGTCGACCGCGCCGGCCGCGACCATGCAGAGGTCGAGGGCCGCGGCGCCGATGCGTCGGACGTCGCGGACACGTGGGAGCAGTTCGGCGACGATGCGTCCCTGCTGCCGGCGGCGCGCCGCGTCGTACCCGAAGCCCGTTGCGACGAGCGCGAGTTCGGCTCTGTCGACCGGATTGCAGCGGAGCGGCCGGCGTACCCCGGCGGAGTCCGCCGCCCACGCTCCCCCGCCGAGGGTCGCGCCGTACGTGACGTCGCGGGCGACGTCGACGACGACCCCGGCGACCGACTGTCCGTCGACCTGCGCCGCGATGGACACCGCGTAGGCCGGCACGCCGTACATGAAGTTGACGGTCCCATCGATCGGATCGACCACCCATCGGACACCGGACGGCACCGCCCGGCTCCCGCCGTCCTCCTCGCCCAGCACCTCGTCGTCGGGGCGCGCCTCACGGAGCAGTGAGCGGATCAGGCGTTCGGTCTCGGTGTCGGCGAGGGTGACCGGATCGGTTTCCGTCGACTTCGTCGACACGGGCTGCACTGCCGACTTCGTCGACACGGGCCGGACGGTGGAATCCACCGCGGCGGGCTGCGGCGGCTCGCCGTGTCCCGGTGTCGCACCGAACAATTCGGGCCGGCGGCGACGTACGTGCGCGGCGGCCTCCCGGGCCACGGCGCCGGCGACCGCGGCGAGCTCGTCCACCGGAATTGTCTGATCCACGCCCTCCATGTGAGCACATGGCCGGAGCGCACCACCGATCGCGGTGACCGATCTCTCCTCCCGGGTGGTCGAATCGTGTCGACATGCGTTGCGATGACGGGCGTTGCGCCGGTCGCGTGAATAGGCTGGTCTCGGATTGCCCCCACCCTCAGACACCGACCCGGACAGGGAGCCCCGCCATGACCGACACGTCCGTCCCCGGATCGTCCGACTCCGATTCCGCCGGCACCGATGATCCGACGCCTCCGACGAACCTCGGTTTCGGGGTTGACGTCGGCGGTTCCGGGATCAAGGGCGGCATCGTCGATCTCGACACCGGTGAACTCGTGGGCGAACGGTTCAAGGTGCTCACCCCGCAGCCCGCGACACCCGAGGCCGTGGCCCGGGGCGTCGCCGAGGTGGTCGCGCATTTCGACTGGACCGGCCCGGTGGGTGTCACCCTCCCCGGGGTCGTGACCGACGGGATCATGCGCACGGCGGCGAACATCGACAAGGCCTGGATCGGCACCGACGTCTACGACCTCTTCAGCGGACACCTCGGCGGTAGGCAGGTGTCGGTCCTCAACGACGCCGACGCCGCGGGTATGGCCGAGGACGCGTACGGCGCGGGCAAGGGCGTCGCGGGGGTCGTGATGCTGCTGACGTTCGGAACCGGTATCGGGTCGGCGATCCTGATCAACGGCACCCTCGTGCCCAACACCGAGCTCGGTCACCTACAGGTCGGCAAGAAGGAGGCCGAGCACCAGGCCTCTTCGCGTGTCCGCGAGGAGAAGGGCTGGTCGTACGAGAAGTGGACCGAGAAGGTCTCCGAGGTCCTCGAGACCTACGAGGCGCTGTTCTGGCCGAATCTCTTCATCGCCGGCGGCGGTATCAGCCGCAAGTCCGACAAGTGGATTCCTCTGCTGACCAACAAGACGCCCGTGGTACCGGCGACGCTGTTGAACACCGCCGGCATCGTCGGTGCGGCCATGGCCGTGTCCCAGGGGCTCAAGACCTGACGCCGCGCAGGGCGTGACCAGGGCTTTGACACACCGGGGACGGCGATGTCGTTACAATGGTCGTCACCGGTCATTCCAACCGAGAAACCAAGACCTCGTCCACGGCGGCTCATGCTGCCGTGTCGCGTCTGGTGACAGACGACAGAAGACACCACAGAAGACAGTTCGAAAGGTTGTACGTGGCAGCCATCACGACCCACCAGGGTGATGCAGAGGCCGAGTCGACGGAGTTGACCCCAGCCGCGACCGACGCCCCGGCGAAGCGAACCGCCAAGAAGGCTGCGAAGAAGACCGCCGCCCGCAAGGCCCCCGCCAAGAAGGCCGCGGCGAAGAAGGCCACCAAGAAGGCGGCGCCGAAGAAGGCCGCCAAGAAGGCCGCGTCCGCAGAGGGTTCCGGCGACGATCCGAACGCCGAGCCCGACGACCCGGACTCGATCGACGACATCGACGGTCCCGACGCCGAACTCGAGGACGTCGAGATCGACGACGACCTGGAGGTCGACGACGACTCCGAGGACGAGTCGGAGGACGACGACGAGTCCGAGGAGGCGACCGCGCCCGCCGCCGGCGGCGCAACCCCGGCCGCCGCGAAGGCCGCGTCCAAGGACGAGGCCGCCGCCGCGAAGTCCGGCGACTTCGTCTGGGACGAAGAGGAGTCCGAGGCGCTGCGTCAGGCCCGCAAGGACGCCGAGCTCACCGCCTCCGCCGACAGTGTCCGCGCGTACCTGAAGCAGATCGGCAAGGTCGCCCTCCTCAACGCCGAGGAAGAGGTCGAACTCGCCAAGCGCATCGAGGCCGGACTGTTCGCCACCGAACGTCTTCGGCGCATCATGGATGCCGGCGAGAAGCTCAGCACCGCCCAGAAGCGTGACCTCAACTGGATCTCCCGCGACGGCAACCGCGCCAAGAACCACCTGCTCGAGGCGAACCTGCGCCTCGTCGTGTCGCTGGCCAAGCGCTACACGGGCCGCGGCATGGCGTTCCTGGATCTCATCCAGGAGGGCAACCTCGGTCTGATCCGCGCGGTCGAGAAGTTCGACTACACCAAGGGCTACAAGTTCTCGACGTATGCCACCTGGTGGATCCGTCAGGCGATCACCCGCGCCATGGCCGACCAGGCCCGCACCATCCGTATCCCGGTGCACATGGTCGAGGTCATCAACAAGCTCGGTCGCATCCAGCGTGAACTCCTCCAGGACCTCGGCCGCGAGCCGACGCCGGAAGAACTCGCCAAGGAGATGGACATCACCCCGGAGAAGGTGCTGGAGATCCAGCAGTACGCCCGGGAACCCATCTCGCTGGACCAGACCATCGGCGATGAGGGCGACAGCCAGCTCGGCGACTTCATCGAGGACTCCGAAGCCGTCGTCGCGGTCGACGCGGTCAGCTTCACGCTGTTGCAGGATCAACTGCAGTCGGTGCTCGAGACCTTGTCCGAACGTGAGGCCGGCGTGGTCCGCCTCCGCTTCGGACTGACCGACGGCCAGCCCCGCACCCTTGACGAGATCGGGCAGGTCTACGGCGTGACCCGCGAGCGCATCCGTCAGATCGAGTCGAAGACGATGTCGAAGCTGCGCCACCCGTCGCGCTCGCAGGTCCTGCGTGACTATCTCGACTAGTCGGTGACGACAACACCCTGATCGCCCCCGGAACCTCACGGTTCCGGGGGCGATGTCGTTGTGTCATCCACATAGACATCGATCTGTCAATAGTTCTGCGCGCTCCGATTTGGACACGACCGGATTCTCGGGCTTTCGGGGACGCACTACATAGGATGGCGCGGTGACTTACGCAGTGACCGGGAGCAGACGCGGCGCCATGCTGGTGCGTCGTGCCACCGTCGACCTGCTGCGCACAGCATCGATGCTGTGTCTGTGACGCGACAGACCCCACCCGAGGGCGAGAACGCCACCTGCGATCCCCTCTTCCGCGTTCCACTTCGTCGCGGGCACCGAGTGCCTGCCCCAGCCTCGTCACGTCCCTGACGGCGTGACTTCCCGGAAAGACCCACTATGAGAACGATTGTCCTGATCGGCCTCGTCGGCTTCGCTGCTCAGCTCGTCGACGGCAGTCTCGGCATGGCTTATGGCGTCACCACCACGACCCTCCTCCTCGCCATCGGCACCAACCCGGCTGCCGCCTCGGCCACCGTGCACCTGGCCGAGATCGGCACCACGCTGGTCTCCGGCGTCTCGCACTGGAAGTTCGGGAACGTCGACTGGCGCGTCGTGCGCCGTATCGCGATCCCGGGAGCCATCGGCGCCTTCCTCGGCGCCACGATCCTGTCGAGTCTCTCCACCGAGACCGCTGCGCCGGTCATGGCCGTGATCCTGCTGCTGCTGGGGCTCTACATCCTGGTGCGGTTCACCTTCCAGGGCATCCCCCGCCACAACCTCGGCAAGCCGCTGCGCAAGCGATTCCTCAGCCCGCTCGGATTCGTCGCCGGATTCGTCGACGCCACCGGTGGCGGCGGTTGGGGTCCGGTCGGCACCCCGGCCATCCTGGCCAGCGGCCGTCTCGAGCCCCGCAAGGTGATCGGTTCGATCGACACGAGCGAGTTCATCATCGCCGTCGCCGCGAGCCTCGGCTTCCTGTTCAGCCTCGGTTCGCAGGGAATCAACTTCGCATGGGTCGCGGCCATCCTCGTCGGCGGCGTGATCGCCGCTCCGATCGCGGCCTGGCTCGTGCGTCACATCCCGCCACGTCTGCTCGGCGCCTCGGTCGGCGGCCTGATCGTCCTCACGAACACCCGCAGCCTGCTGAAGAGCGACTTCATCGACGCCCCCGGCTCGGTGCGCAACGTCTTCTACATCGTGATCGCCATCGCCTGGGCCGCGGCGTTCGCCTACTCGCTCCGCGAGTACCTGCGCGACCGGGAGAACGAGTCCTCCGACGCGGTCACCCATTTCCGCGAGGAGCAGGAAGAGGCGCTCGTGGGCGCCGAGGGCGCGGAACGCCCCGGCTCCGAGGGAACGTCGACGTCGGACATCCCGGCCGCCGAGTCCGCACCCGAACCCGATGCGGGTGCGAGCGGAACACACACCCCCACGCGGACGAGCTGACCGAACGACTCGTCCCGCGCACAACGCGTAGAGTGGTGCGACCCGGCCCCATGGCCGGGTCGCATTGCGTTCGGACGATCGTTGTTCAGTTGTTGCCTGGTGTAAACGGTGAGTGACGACACACCGAGAGCACCCTCGGAACAATACGAACGCCCCGAGCGTCTGACAGAGTGAGGTTGACGCATCGCCCGGATGTGTCGGCTCGAAGGGAAGGCGACCGGACACCCGGCGCCGGACCGGGACGGAGGAACGAACCATGACTGACATCGCCACCACAGCCCCGATCTACCTGCCGCTCACTGCCGCCGATCGCTGCGATCGCTGCGGCGCCGCAGCCAAGGTACGGGCCGTCCTGCCCAAGGGCGGCGAACTTCTCTTCTGCCGCCACCACTTCAACGAGCACGAGGCCCGCCTTGTCGAGTTGAGCGCCACCGTCGTCGA
This sequence comes from Gordonia sp. p3-SID1431, assembly GCF_025143765.1. Taxonomy (NCBI): domain Bacteria; kingdom Bacillati; phylum Actinomycetota; class Actinomycetes; order Mycobacteriales; family Gordoniaceae; genus Gordonia; species Gordonia sp. p3-SID1431. The sequence continues at coordinate 18,129 of NZ_JAMBDT010000045.1, read as the reverse complement.
ATCCGCCGGCGAGCTGGTCTGACACCTCCGACGATCGAACGCGGGCTTTCCCTACGCGCACAGAGCCCGGCCGGAACAATCCGGCCGGGCTCTGTCGTGTCCGGGGCCTGTTCCGGCCCGCCCGACCAGCGCCGCTGCGAAGCCTCTGTCAGCGCCACTCGCGCAGTGTCTATCAGCGCCACTCGCGCAGTGCGGCGATCCGTTCCTTCAGCTGATCGGCGCTCGCCATCGCGGTCGGCGGCCCGCCCAGCCGAGTCCGCAACTCGTTGTGCACCATGCCGTGTGGTTTGCCCGTGCGGTGATGATGCATCGCGACGAGCGTGTTCAGTTCCTTACGCAGGGCGTGCAGGTTCTCGCCGGTGGTTCCCGCCGGCCGGCCGGGAGTGGGCGGCTCGGCAGCCGACGATTCCGAGGACGACGCGACCGTCCGCGCCGTGACCTGTTCCTCCTGGCGTTTGCGCAGGAGAGCACGCACCTGGTCGGCATCGAGCAGCCCGGGCAACCCCAGATAGTCCGACTCCTCGTCGCTACCGGCGAACGTGGCCGTGCCGAACGAGGTGCCGTCGAAGATGACCTGATCGAGTTCGGCGTCGGCATGCAGCGACTGGAACTTCGGCTCGTCCTCCCCCGGCTCGTCCTCCTGCTTGTTGGCGTCGATCAGCAATTGGTCGTCGAGACCGTCGCTCTCACGGTGCGGCTTGCCCAGCACGTGATCGCGCTCGACCTCCATCTGGCTGGCGAGGTCGAGCAGCACCGGGACCGACGGCAGGAAGACGCTCGCGGTCTCACCCGGACGACGCGATCGCACGAACCGCCCGATGGCCTGGGCGAAGAACAACGGCGTCGACGAGCTGGTGGCGTACACACCCACGGCCAGGCGGGGGACGTCGACTCCCTCGGACACCATGCGGACCGCCACCATCCACTCGTCGGTGGACGCGGCGAACTGGCCGATCCTCGACGACGACTTCGGATCGTCGGAGAGCACCAGCGTCGGCGGCTTGCCGGTGATGGCGGTGAGGAGTTCGGCGTAGTCGCGGGCCGCGGTCTGATCGGTGGCGATGACCAGCCCGCCCGCATCCGGTGTGCCGGTCGCACGGAGCTGGCCCAGCCGCGTGTGTGCGGCGGTGAGGACCGCCGGAATCCAGTCGCCGTGGGCGTCCAGCGCGGTACGCCAGGCGCGGGTGGTGTGCTCCGCGGAGAGCGGTTCACCCAGCCGGGCGGTGTACTCCTCGCCCGCGCTGTCGCGCCAGCTGGCCTCACCGGAGTAGGCGAGGAACACGACCGGACGGACGACGCCGTCCTTCAGTGCGTCGGCGTAGCCGTAGGTGTGGTCGGCCTTGGAGCGCTGATGCCCGCCGGCCTCCGGTTCGTAGGTGACGAACGGGATCGGCGAGTCGTCGGAGCGGAAGGGTGTACCGGTCAGCAGGAGCCGGCGCTCGGCGTCGTCGAAGGCCTCCCGGATCGCCTCGCCCCACGACTTGGCATCGCCACCGTGGTGGATCTCGTCGAGGATGACCAGGGTGCGATAGTTCTCGGTGCGCACCCGGTGCCGGGCCGGATGGGCAGCCACCTGTGCATAGGTGACGACGACGCCGTGGAAGTCCGAGCTGGTCTGTCCGGCGGCGTTGGTGAACCGGGAGTCGAGCGCGATCCCGACCCGCGCGGCGGCCTCGGCCCATTGGTGTTTGAGGTGTTCGGTCGGGGCGACCACGGTGATCTTGTCGACGGTGCGGTCATCGAGGAGTTCGCGGGCGATACGCAGGCCGAACGTCGTCTTGCCGGCGCCCGGCGTCGCCACGGCGAGGAAGTCCTTCGGCTTCTGCGTCAGGTACTTGGTCAGCGCACGACGCTGCCAGGCGCGGAGCTGGAGTTTCGGGCCGGCGGTGGATCCGGAGGGTTCGGCTGACGTCACCTTCTGGGCTGCTCCTCCACGCGTGCGGGTTTCCGGCCGGACATGAAACGACCCCTCGCGTGCGGGGCCCGCGCCCGAGGGGACCCGCCAATGGTACCGCCGAAGCGCGACAGCTCCCGCATCCCGACACCGGGCCGCGGCGTCCGCCGCGACGGGCGCCCGTGGGCGATCCGAACGACTCGCCTGGTGACCCGGGTACCCAATCGGCCTCCCGATCGGGGATATTGAACACATCACAACGCGCAAGAGGAATCCGGTCCCACTGGCCGACGACCCGTCGTCGGTGGTTGCCGCGAGCCCGCCCGCCGTCCCGCCGGGTCCCGTGTCGACTGCGGTCACCGCGCCGATCGGCGACCCACTCGCCGATGTCGGGGCCGCGACCGAACCCCTGCGCGCGCCGCTGCGGTCCGCCCCGGCGTCCGGGGACGTCGAAGTCCTCCGCGGCGCGAAGGGGTCGACCGAACCGGACGCTGGGTCGGAGAAGACCGGGAACGACGATCCGGAACGAACCGAGGCGGCGTCCGGACCGGGCCTGCCGGTCCTGCCGAACATCCATCGCGTGGTCTGGCGCACCATCGTCAAGTCCTGGGACGACGGGATCATCGGCTGGGCCGCACAGGCCGCGTTCTGGCAGGCGCTGTCGCTGCCGCCGCTGCTGCTCGGTCTGCTCGGCTCGGTCGGTTACGTCGCCGGCTGGTTCGGCCCCGACACCGTCGACGTCGTCTACGCCCGCATCATCGACCTCGCCGGCCGGACCTTCACCCCCACGGTCGTCGACGACCTGATCACCCCGACGGTCGACAGCGTGCTCGGGCGCGGCCGGATCGGCCTCATGTCGGTCGGGTTCGTCATCTCATTGTGGGCGGGATCGTCGGCCGTCTCGTGCTTCATCGCCTCGATCGCGCACGCACACGACCAGCACGAGGTCCGACACCCGGTGTGGCAGCGGTTCTTCGCGCTGTTCCTCTACGTCGGCTTCCTGAGCGTCGCGGTGTTCCTGCTGCCCCTCGTCGCGCTCGGACCGAACTATCTGCGGGCGATCGTGCCGGAGTCGTGGGGATCGTTCGTCACCACCCTCATCGACTACGGCTACTTCCCGTTCGTCGCCGTCCTCCTGCTGTTCGTCCTGACGACGCTCTACCACCTCGCGCTGCCCAATCCCCTGCCGTGGCATCGGCTCATCGGCGGGGCGATCGTGGCCGGCGTGTTCTTCTGGGTCGCGAGCTACGTGCTGCGCATCTATCTGACCAAGATCACCGAGGCCGGGGTCTCCTACGGGGCGCTGGCCACACCGATCGCGTTCCTGCTCTTCACGTTCTCACTGGGCTTCGGCATCGTGATCGGCGCCGAGTTCAACGCGGCCGTGCAACAATTCTGGCCCGCGAAGGCGTCGACCACCACGCAGGTCCGGCACTGGGTGAACTCCCAGACCTCCGACTTCACCGGCCAACTCCGGACCCTGCCCGACCGGCTGTCCTCCGGCCCGATTCGCCGGCAGGCGCGGCACCGCGACCGCGGCTGACCGGCGATGCCCGCCGATCAGCCGCCTCGCGTCACTTGCGCATCTTGTTGTAGATCTTCTTGCACTTCGGGCAGACCGGCGACCCGGGCTTGGCCGACCGCGTGACCGGGAAGGTCTCGCCGCAGAGGGCGACGACATGATTACCCATGACCGCACTCTCGGCGATCTTGTTCTTCTTCACGTAGTGGAAGAACTTGGGGCGATCGTCGTCACCCCGGTCGGTCGCGTCGGCATCGGGACGCTCGTCGGTCTTGGTGTCGGACCATTCGTCGAGGTCCGGGCGTTCGATGGTTTCGGTTCCCATTCGTCCATTGTGCGTCACAACCGGGCCGACGGAACACCCGAGTGCACATTCACCCCGCTCGCTACGCTCCCGGCGGCGGGACCCGATTCGCCCCGCTCGCTACGCTCCCGGCGGCGGGTGCAATAGACCGACAAAAGGAGGACAGTGGAGAGGGTGTTCGAACAAAGGGAATCCATGGGTGAGTCCGGTCGCGGACAGCACGGCCGCAACAGCACGTCGCCGCACGTCGACGAGCACGGACATCCCGCGTCGAAACGTCCGGGCGCCGAGGCCTACCTGATCACCGACGCACCGGACTCGCTCGAGGCCCAGCACCGGGCGCGTGTGCGTAAGTACCTGTTCCTCATGGCTTTCCGCGTGCCGGCGCTCGCCATCGCCGGTATCGCCTACGGCATCACCGGGTCCGGACTACTGGCGCTGGCCATCGTCGCGATCTCCATCCCGCTGCCATGGGCGGCGGTCCTCATCGCCAACGACCGTCCGCCGCGCAAGCGCGGCGAGATCCCCCAGTACAAGTACGGCGCCGACCATCACGTCGTCGGACCCCCGGCACTGACCGACACCGGCACCGACCACCAGCTGTCGCGCACCATCGACGGGCAGGTCGTCGATCCCGACGACCCCCGCGCCTGACACCTCCGGACCAGACGGGTCGGCACCGCGGTCCCCGCGTTCCCTCGGGTTCCCTCGGGTTCCCCCGCGCGCGACATCTCAGCAACTTCTCAGCCGGTTGTCTGGTCGCGAAAAAGAATGCGCAGGTCACCAAGCCTCGGCGAGGTTTGCTCCGAACCACTCTCGGGAACTATCGCCCACACAAGGGCGTTGGACCCAGTGAACGCACTCAAGTCAGGAGGCCGCATGTCACGCTCGACAGTTGCACGTTCGACCCCGACCAAAGGTTTCGCCGAAGTCACCCCTCCGGGTACTCGGCCGGCGATGACCGAACAGGATCTCGACGCCCAGTCTCCAGCGGCGGATCTGGTCCGTGTCTATCTGAACGGAATCGGTCGCACCGCCCTTCTCAACGCGGAGCAGGAGGTCGAACTCGCCAAGCAGATCGAGGCCGGGCTCTACGCCAAACACGTTCTGGCCAACAAGAAGCGGCTGTCCGCAGCCAAGAAGCGTGACCTGGCGGTCATCGTCCGTGAAGGCGAGGCCGCCCGGGCCCACCTGCTCGAGGCGAACCTCCGCCTGGTCGTCTCGCTGGCCAAGCGCTACACCGGCCGCGGCATGCCCCTCCTCGACCTGATCCAGGAGGGCAACCTCGGTCTGATCCGGGCGATGGAGAAGTTCGACTACGCCAAGGGCTTCAAGTTCTCGACCTACGCCACCTGGTGGATTCGTCAGGCGATCACCCGCGGAATGGCGGACCAGAGCCGCACGATCCGGCTCCCCGTCCATCTCGTGGAGCAGGTCAACAAGCTGGCCCGCATCAAGCGCGAGCTGCACCAGCAGCTCGGCCGCGAAGCGACCGACGACGAGCTGGCCAACGAATCGGGCATCCCCGCGGAGAAGATCGCCGACCTGCTCGACCACAGCCGCGATCCGGTCAGCCTTGACATGCCGGTGGGCAGCGACGAGGAAGCCCCCCTGGGCGATTTCATCGAGGACGCCGAGGCCACCTCCGCCGAGAACGCCGTCATCGCCGGCCTGTTGCACTCCGACATCCGCGCCGTCCTGGCGACGCTGGACGAGCGCGAGCAGCAGGTCATCCGGATGCGCTACGGCCTCGACGACGGCCAGCCGCGCACCCTGGATCAGATCGGCCGCATGTTCGGGCTGTCGCGCGAGCGCGTGCGTCAGATCGAGCGCGAGGTCATGGGCAAGCTCCGCCACGGCGACCGTGCCGAGCGCCTGCGCGCCTACGCCAGCTGAGCGTCCCCGCACGCTCAGCCGCCTCCTTCACTGAGTCCACTCGGTCACCCGAGTCGCCTGGGTCCGGTGTCCCGCCTGTCGGGCACCGGGCCCACGCGTATCCGGGCATTGAGAACGGCCGCGCCGTCGACCGAGGCCAGGATCGGATCGCAGACCACCTCCCGGACCTCCGGGATGTCGTCGGTGAGCGTCGAGATCCGCAGCAGCAGATCGGCGAGCGCCTCCTTGTCGGCGGGCTCCTCCCCGCGGTAGCCCGACAGCAGCGGTGCCGAACGCGGCTCCTCGATGAGCTCGCGCGCGTCGAGCTCGGACAGCGGGACGGCGCGGTAACCGTGATCGCCCAGCAGATCGAAGGTCCGCCCGGACAGACCGAACGACATCACCGAACCGAACGACGGATCGTCGCGCACCCGGATGACCGTGCCGACGCCCTTCGGCGCCATCTTCTGTACGTGCAGCACGCGGTCGCCGGTGAGTTCGGTCAGTTCGGCGAACGCCGTCACCACCGTCGTCGCGTCGGGTAGGTCCAGGCGCGCGCCCTCGCGATCGAGACGACCGCGCCACTTGTCCGACGTCGCCTTCACCGCCACCGGGAGCCCGAGTTCACGGGCCGCCGCGGATGCCTCGTGCATCGTCGTCACCTCGCGGAACGGGACCACGTCGATCCCGTACCAGCGCAACAGCTTCGCCGACTCCACATGCCCCAGCAACCGTTCGGCGGGACGACCGGTCGCACCGTCACCGACCATCGCCTCGCGCACGAACATCCGCGCGGCCTCGGGATCGGTGCCGTCGGGACGGTGGACCACCGATTCCGGCCGCAGGCGCCACCGGGCGTACTGCCACGCCCTCGCCAGTGAGGCGGCAGCGCGCTCGGGCGAGCCGTACGACGGAATCGAACCCTTGGTCGGCATGCCGTTCGGACCGGGCCGGGTCAACCCCGGCGGGATGCCGTCGACGGCGAGGAAGGTCGTGACGATCGGCTTGTCGGCGTCGGCGTCGGGAGTGTTGGCCGCCGCCATGAGCGCCCGGGCGTGCCAGTCGGCGCCGACCGCGACCGGCGGCACGAACACGACGATGATCCCGTCCACGCCCGGGTCGGCCATCGCCGCCGAGACCGTCGACTCGAACTCCTCCTCCGAGGCGCCGGCACCGAGATCGACGGTGTCGACGACCTCGAGGCCGCCGTTGCGCGCGGTGTCGGCCGCCAGGCTGCCCAGCACCGACGAATTGCCGATGATGCGGACGCGCGGGCCGCGCGGCAGCGGCTGGTAGGCGAACACGGCCGCGCAGTCGAACAACTCGGGGATCGTGTCCACCTGGATGACGCCGGCCTGTTCGAGCATCATGCGGGCGATCTGGTCGTCGAGGGTGGCCGCCGAGCGCGCCGCCCGGACCGGCGTCATCGCACCCCGGCCGGATTTGACCGCGATGATCGGCTTCGAGCGTGAGACCCGCCGCGAGATCCGGGAGAACTTGCGCGGGTTACCGAAGCTCTCCAGGTAGAGCAGGATGACGTCGGTGGTGGCGTCGGTGTCCCAGTACTGCAGGAGGTCGTTGCCGGACACGTCCGCGCGGTTGCCGGCCGAGGCGAACGTCGACAGGCCGATCTGGCGACGGGCCGCGGTGTCGAGGATCGCGATGCCCAGGGCGCCCGACTGACAGAAGAACCCGACCCGGCCGGCGGCCGGGATGCGCGGCGCCAGGGTCGCGTTGAGCGCGACCGCCGGGTCGTTGTTCGCAACGCCCAGCGCGTTCGGCCCGACCAGTCGCATCCCGTGCTCGCGGACCTGGGCGACCAGGCGGCGCTCGTTCTCGAGGCCCTCCTCCTCGCCGGACTCGCCGAAGCCCGACGACACCACGACGAGCGTGCGCACACCCTTGACCAGGCAGTCGTCGAGCACGTCGTCGACGCGCGCGGCCGGCACCGCGACCACCGCGAGGTCGACGGGGTCGGGGATGTCGCGGACGGTCTCGTAGGCCCGGATCCCCCGCACCGACGGCGGTCGTTCCCGGGTGCGACGACGCGCCGGCGTCGGTTCGCGGCCGACACCGGGCCGTCCCGGCTCGGGCTCCTCCTCGACCCGGGCGGGGCCGTTGACCGGGAACACCGGCCCGGTGAATCCCCCGGCGATGATGTTGGCCAACAGGGCGTTTCCGACCTTGTTCGGGTCGGTCGAGGCCCCGATCACCGCGACCGAGGCGGGTCGCAGCAGATTGGCGACGCTGCGGGCCTCCGACGCGCGTTCACGGGCGTTGCGCACCGACAGCAGCGCCTCGGTGGGGTCGATGAGGAACTCGACGTGCACGGTCGAGCCGTCGAAGCTCCGTGCGAGTTGATACCCCGCGTCGCGGAACACCGCGACCATGTTCGGGTTCTCGCTGAGGACCTCGGCCTCGAAACGGGTGAAACCGTTCTCCGCCGCCGCACCGGCCAGGTGTTCGAGCAGGATGGGTCCGAGGCCGCGGCCCTGGTGTTCATCGGCGACGACGAACGCCACCTCGGCCGATTCGGGTTTGCCGTCGAAGCCGAGACCCTCGTAGATGCCGACCGCGATGATCTCGCCCCCGAGTTCGGCGACGATCGCGACACGCTGCTGGTGGTCGACGGTCGTCATCCGGGCCACCTCGCGCGGCGGCAGGGTCGGAGTCGGACCGAAGTACCGCATGTACCGGGTGCGCTCGGACAGCTTGGAGTGGAAGGCCACGATGCGGTCGGCGTCGTCGGGCACGATCGGTCGCAGGTGCACGACGCCGCCATCGGAGGCCAGCACATCGGCGATCCAGTGCCGCGGATAGTCCCACGGGCTACGCGGTTCCGGCTGATCGGCCATCGCGGGAGTGTCTGCGGGCGCGGTGGCGTCGGCGGTCGAGGTGTCGTCAGTCACGGGGGTCCTCCGGGTCGAGACCGTGGAGCGGGTAGACCGCGCGTCGGGTGGCGAGGATCGCGCGGTCGGTCTGGCGTTGGGCGTTGGCCGCGACACCCTCGGGTGGTTCCTGGCCGGCGTCGCCGGCCCACGGCTGGTAGTCGACGATGCCCCCGTCGCCCATGACCCGAACGGGCGGGGCGGCGTAGTCGGAGTGCACCTGCTCGGAGATCTGTTCGGCTGTGGCACACCAGGATTCGTCGATGACCGACGACACGTCGACCTCGCGACCGAGGGCGACGCCCAGCAGATGCGTCCAGCTGCGCGGCACCACGTTGACGACGCCGTAGCCACCGCCGCCGACCGCGATCCAGCGGCCCTCGCAGTACTTGGCGGCGAGGTCGCGCATGGCGATCATCGCCGCCCGCTGTCCGTCGACGGTGAGCGAGAGGTCGGTCAGCGGATCGGCGCGGTGGCTGTCGGCACCGCACTGGCTGACGATGATCTGCGGCCGGAACTCGGCGATCAGCGACGGCACCACGGCGTGGAAGGCGCGCAGCCACAACCGGTCCTCGGTGTTGGGCATGAGGGCCAGGTTGACCGCGCTGCCCGCCGCGTCGCCGTCCCCGACCTCGGTCGGCCATCCGGTGCCGGGCCACAGGGTCGCCGGGTGCTGGTGCAGCGAGACCGTCATCACCCGCGGGTCGGCGGCGAACTCGACCTGGACGCCGTCGCCGTGGTGGGCGTCGACGTCGATGTAGGCGATGCGGTCGAAGCCGTGGTCGAGCAGATACCTGATCGCGATGGCGCAGTCGTTGTAGATGCAGAATCCGGCGGCGCGCGAACGCATCGCATGATGCATGCCGCCGCCGATGTTGACCGCTCGCGTCGCCGCCCCGGAGACGACCGTCTGCGCCGCGGCCAGCGTGCCGCCGACGAGCAGGCGCGCGGCCTCGTGCATCCCGGTGAAAACCGGGTTGTCGGCGTCGCCGAGGCCGAACAACCGCTCGAGCAACGGCCCCGACAGCGACGCCGTCCCCGAACCGACCGCACGGACCGCGTCGATGTAGTCGCGGCTGTGGACGACGGTCAGGGCGTCGTCGTCGATGGCCTGCGGCGGGATCGTCTCGACGTCGTCGAGGACTCCGAGGCTCTGCGCGAGGGTCATCGTGAGGGCGAGTCGGACCGGGTTCATCGGGTGCGTGTGGGCCCATCGGTAGGACAGGAAGTCCTCGCTCCAGATGACGGCCGTCGTCATCGGGCGCTCGTAGTGTTGATCACGACCTCAGGCTAGTGGTACACATCGCGCAGCGGCCACGGATGTCGCGTCGGACACGAGTGCGCGCCACGTACCGCCGCCCCGGGACTCCCCGGTCGCGGTGAGATCGCGGTCACCACTCCCGAAGAGGGTAATCTTGGCGGGGACGAAAGGGATTGCGCACAGTGAACGACCTGGTTGACACCACCGAGATGTACTTGCGAACGATCTACGATCTCGAAGAAGAGGGCATCGTGCCGCTGCGGGCGCGGATCGCCGAGCGTCTGGACCAGTCCGGTCCCACCGTGTCGCAGACCGTTGCCCGCATGGAGCGCGACGGCCTCCTCCGGGTCGCCGGGGACCGACACCTCGAACTGACCGACCGCGGACGCACGCTCGCCGTCGCGGTGATGCGCAAGCATCGCCTCGCCGAACGCCTTCTGGTCGACGTCATCGGAATGCCCTGGGATCAGGTCCACGAGGAGGCCTGCCGCTGGGAGCACGTGATGAGTGAGAACGTCGAACGCCGCCTGCTCGCGGTCCTCGAATACCCGACGACCTCGCCCTACGGAAACCCCATCCCGGGACTGGAGTTGCTGGGCGTGGAGGTGCCGAGCTCCGACGACGGCGCCACCCGCCTCGCCGACCTCCCGCCGGGTGAGACGGTGCCGGTCATCGTGCGTCGCCTGTCCGAACACGCCCAGTCCGACACCGAACTGATCGGCGCGCTGCGCGAGGCGGGCGTGGTTCCCAACGCCCGTGTGACGGTGTCGAACACGGCCGGCACGATCACGATCGACACACCCGGTCACGACGGCCTCGAACTTTCGTCCGACATGGCGCACTCGCTGTTCGTCGAGAAGGTCGTCGAAAAGGTCTGACACAGCAAAGGTCTGACACAGCAAGGTCTGCAGTGGTCACCCGGCGGTACGCAGTGTCGCCGCCGGGATGACGACGCCGAGGCGTTTCGCGGCGTCGTAGGACTTCTCGATGGTGCCCCACAGCCTGGCCGGGCGGACACCGGCCCGCAGGGCGGTGTCGAGCAGCGTGGCCAGGTGGTCGGTGTCCGTGCCCGCAAGCGCGACGTCGAGGGCGACACCGGTGTAGGCGCCATCCCCGCCGATGTAGTGCAGATGCGCGAGAAGTGTTGCGGCGGTGGACCGTCCGCGTCCGGTCAGCCGCCGGGTGAGTTCTCGCCAGAGGTGTTCGGCGGCTCCCCGGAGTTCGGTGACCGACAGGGCGAGCGCGGCGTCGCGGACGTCGGGGCGCAGGATCGCCTGTTCCAGTCGGTCCAATTCGCCACAATCCAGTGGTTGTTCCGTTTCGATCATCGCGCTGATGACCAGGTCGAGTGCGCGCGTCGAGGCCTCGACGTCCTCCTCGTCGGGATCGAACAAGTCGAGATCGCTCTGATCCAGGTCGATGCCCCGGCATGCCCGACAGTCCGGCAGCGGACGTCCCGGACCGCATTCGCCGTCGAGCGGTTCGAGCATCGTCCGCATCTCCGAGCGCCGGGCGAGAATCCGCCGTCCCGAACGCACCGCCTCCGCGACCGCGGTCGGACTCGTGTGCGGATCGTCGAGTTGTCCGGCCGACCCCGCGGACACGTCGACCGACCAGGCTCGGTCCTCCGGACACCAGATGGTCGACCAGTGCACGCCGGCATCGAAGCCCGGCACCACGAACCCGGCGGCCACACCACCGACATCGCCGAAGTACCGGTCGCTCATTGCGAGGATCCGCCGATAACGACGGTCGTCCGCCGGGTAGCGGTCATCGGCGATCACGACCAGGATCTCCTCGATGCCGTAGGTGGACGTGATCTCACCAAGTCCGGCGAGGACGACGACCAGTTCGCGCGTGGGGCTGCCGTCGGGCGCGAGGGCGAGGTCGTGCCGCATGGTCGCGTTCACCGTGCGGTCGCCGGCGACGGCGATCGCGATGATCGACCGCTCGGGGACGAACCCCAGTCGAGCGGGGATCGAGGTGAGCAGCGTCGTCGGGTCGTGGGGGCCATGCGGTGGCGGTTCGAGGATCTGCATGGCGACAGCGTCACCCGTGGCCGAGCCGCTCGAACGGCGGTCGACACACGCTGTGGACAACCAGGAGAGGTCATCCACAGGGCGGTACTGGTCAGCCGAACGCGGCCGCGAGCGCCTTTCCGAACAGCGTGTCGAGCGCGGCGGACGCTTCGGGAGGTACGGGACCTGCTGCGGGCCAACGGTATTCGGTGTACACCCGGACGCCGTCCCGCTCGCCGAGCAGCGTGAGAGCGCTCGTGGTGGACGGGACACCGCCGCCGGTCACGATCGTGCGGCGGAGCGTCGCGGTGTCGACCCCGTCCGGCGCCGGCGGCGGGGGCAGCACCTCGGTGGTGATCGTCGAGGACGCCCCGAACGTGGTCGTGGTGGTCTCGGGGCAGCGCTCGGCCAACTCGACCACGTCGTCGAGCGGCGTCTCGACACCGGCCACGACCGAGGTGAGGGTGGCCCGCTCCCCCGGGCCGGGACCCAGGAACGCGACCGCTCCGTCCGCGGGGACGGACGCGGGTGCACACTCCGGCGGCGACACCTCGGTGCCCGCCTGTCCGGGCATCGGCGCCCCGGTCACGTCGGCCAGGGCGTTCGCGACCGCCGACGTCGGGATGGGACTCGCGGCGCCGTCCGGGAAGTCCGCGGCCTCGACCGATCGCGCGGACAGGTCCGGACTCGACGGCTCCGGCTGACCGCCGACGGAGCAGGCGGACACGAGCGCCGCGGCGACGAGACCGGCCACCGTGCCGGGAACGAGGCGGCCGGGCAGGGACAGGCGCAGTCGGGGCGCATGCGGCTCGATCACAACGGTCTACTGTGCCACCGGCGTCTTCGCCAGGTGTCGAGGACACACCCCTGGGGAACAACAAAACAGGAACACCAACGGGGGGAATCACCGGTGTGTCGCGGTGGTTGCACCGAGGCGAGTGGCCATCGCCGGGTGCGGTGCGAGACAATGGACGTTCAGCTGTCTCTTCCGGGACAGCTGCCAGCAGAAGGAGGGACGACGTGGACGAGCAGCCCGCGCGCAACGACGCGCTGTATGAACTCGCCTTTCCCGCTCCGCAGGTGACCCGGCCCGACGGCACGGGTCCGGTACTGATCCACGCGCTCGAGGGCTTCGCCGACGCCGGGCACGCGGTCGCGCTGGCCGCGACGCACCTCCGCGACAGCCTCGAGTCCGAGTTGGTCGCGACCTTCTCCTCCGACGAGCTGATGGATTACCGGTCACGCCGGCCGACCATCTCGTTCAGCGGCGAGACCTTCACCGACGTCGAGATGCCGACGCTGGCGCTGCACGCGATCCGCGACAACTCGGGCAAGGGTTTTCTCCTGCTCGCCGGTTCCGAACCCGACCTCCGGTGGGAGCAGTTCGTCGACGCGGTCCGACGCCTGAGCGACGGACTCGGCGTCACCGATGTCATCGGCCTCAACGCGATCCCAATGGCCGTGCCACACACCCGACCGCCGTCGATCACGGCGCACGGCAGTGATCCCGACGCCCTCGGTGACCTGCCCCGGTGGGGATCGGCGATGAAGCTGCCCGCCAGCGCGTCGATGCTCCTCGAGTTGCGGATGGGCGAACACGACTACCGTGCGTCGGGCCTGTCGGTACATGTCCCGCACTATCTCGCGCAGACCAACTACCCGGCGGCGTCCGCACGCCTGCTGGCGGCGGTCGCCGAGCTCGCCGGACTCGACCTCCCTCTTGCCGCTCTCGACAGCGCCGCCGAGAAGGTGCGCGCACAGGTGGACAACGAGGTCGAGGGCAACTCGGAGATCGAGTCCGTGGTGGCGGCGCTGGAGACCCAATACGACACGTTCACCCAGGCCGCGCAGGAACGCTCGTCGCTGCTCGCCGCCGAGGAATCGCTGCCCAGCGGTGACGAACTCGGCGCCGAACTCGAACGGTTCCTGGCCGAGCAGACCGGCGACGGCGAGGCCGGCCCCGGCGGGGACGAGGGTCCGCGATCACCGATCTGATCCCGGACACAGCACCGATACCCGCGCCGCACGTCCTGGTCCCCACCGACGACGAGGACACCGCACTCGAGCGGTACACCGAGTGGTGGACGGGACGCGGCCTCGACCTCTACCCGCATCAGGAGGAGTCGCTTCTCGAGCTCCTCGCCGGCAGCCACGTGATCCTGGCGACGCCGACCGGCTCGGGCAAATCACTCGTCGCGGCGGGCGCGCTGTACTTCGCGCGCTGCCGCGGCGAGCGTGCGTTCTACACCGCACCCATCAAGGCGCTCGTCAGCGAGAAGTTCTTCGAGCTGTGCGCCATGTTCGGCGCCGACCAGGTCGGACTGCTGACCGGCGACGCCGCGGTCAACGCCGACGCGCCCATCGTGTGTGCGACCGCCGAGATCGTCGCCAACCTCGCCCTCGCCGCCGGCGGTGCGAGCGACATCGGCACCCTCGTCGCCGACGAGTTCCACTACTACGGCGAACCCGACCGCGGTTGGGCCTGGCAGGTCCCGCTCATCGAATTGCCGTCGACGCAGTTCCTGCTGATGTCGGCGACGCTCGGCGACGTGTCGTTCTTCGTCGACGACCTGACCCGGCGCACCGGACGCGAGACGGTCGAGATCACCGGCGCCGAGCGTCCGGTCCCCCTGGACCATGCCTACGCGATGACCCCGATCCACGAGACGATCGAGGAGCTCGTCGACCGGGGACGGGCGCCCATCTACGTGGTGCACTTCACCCAGGCCGCCGCGGTGGAGCGCGCGCAGGCGCTGCTCAGCGTCCGGATCTGCGACAAGGCGGAGAAGGCGGCGATCGCCGAGGCGATCGGCGACTTCCGGTTCTCCACCGGCTTCGGCAACACGCTGTCCAAACTGCTGCGCGCCGGTATCGGCGTCCACCACGCCGGGATGCTCCCCCGTTACCGCCGTCTGGTCGAACGTCTTGCGCAGCAAGGGCTGCTGAAGGTGATCGCCGGCACCGACACCCTCGGCGTCGGCATCAACGTGCCGATCCGCACGGTCCTGTTCGCGGCCCTGAGCAAATACGACGGACGGCGGGTCCGTCGCCTGCGGGCACGCGAGTTCCATCAGATCGCCGGCCGGGCCGGGCGCGCCGGTTTCGACACGATCGGCTACGTCGTCGCGCAGGCTCCCGACCACGACGTGGAGAACGCCCGTGCGGTGGCCAAGGCCGGCGACGATCCCAAGAAGCTCCGAAAGCTGGTGCGCAAGAAGCCTCCCGAGGGTTTCGTCTCGTGGGGGGAGAAGACCTTCCTCCAGCTCGTCGATGCGCCCGACGAGCCCCTGCGCAGCCACTTCCAGATGACGACGGCCATGCTCCTCGAGGTACTCGGCCGACCGGGCGACTGTTTCGCCGCGGTCCGCCACCTTCTCGAGGACAATCACGAACCGCGCGACCGCCAGCTGCGCACCATCAAGCACACTATCGAGCTCTATCGGGGGCTCCGGGACGCGGGCATCGTCGTGCAACTCGCCGAACCCGACGACACCGGCCGGCACATCGCCCTGAGCGTGGACATGCCGGAGAACTTCGCGTTGACCAACCCGCTGTCCGCCTTCGCGCTGGCGACGTTCGAGATCCTCGACCCCGAGTCGTCCACTCACGCACTCGATGTGGTCTCCATCCTCGAATCGACCCTGGAGAACCCGCGACCGCTGCTGCTGGCCCAGCGCAAGGTCGCGCGCGACGCCGCGATCGCGGAGATGAAGGCCGACGGCATCGAGTACGAGGAGCGGATGTCGCGCCTGGAGGAGATCACCTGGCCGCAGCCGCTGGCCGAGGAGATCTACGCCGCGTTCGACATCTATCGTCGCGGGCACCCGTGGGTGTCGTCGTTCCCGCCGGCGCCGAAGTCGGTGCTCCGCGAGATGCTGGAGAAGGCCATGACCTTCACCGAGCTGATCTCCGCGTACGGGCTGGCGCGCAGCGAGGGCGTGCTGCTGCGCTATCTGTCGGACTGCTATCGCGTTCTCCGGCAGGGCGTTCCGACGAGCGTCGTGACCCCCGAGATCGAGCGGATCGTCGAGGAGCTGGGCACCATGGTCCGCGAGGTCGACTCGAGTCTCGTCGACGAGTGGGAGGCTCTCGCCGCACAGGCGGCCGCGGCCGAGATGGCCGGCGGCACGGTCTAGAGCGCGGTCACGGCACCGGTCGCGCCGACGAGATCGCCGATGAGAGAGCCCAGTTCGCGGTAGGCCTCGTCGTGGCGCGCGGACGCCCGGAAGACCAGGCCGATCCGCCGCCCCGGCCGCGGGGCCGCGAAGGTCGCGGTGGCCAGATCACCCGACGCCGTCTCGGAGGCCACCGCCGTCTGCGGGATGAGCGTCACGCCGAGTCCGCCGACGACGCAGTGCACCGCGGTGGTCAGCGAGGCGGCCCGGGTCTGACCCAGATCGGGCCGCACGCCCGCGAGCCGGCACACCTCGAGCGCCTGATCGCGCAGACAGTGCCCCTCGTCGAGGAGGAGGAGCGGCAGGTCGGCGAGCGCGGTGGGATCGACGCGGCGGCGTCCGGCCAGCGCGTGACCGGACGGGAGTGCGAGAACGAAATCCTCACGATAGATGGGAACTTCGACGATGCCGGGCATGTCGACGGGGAGAGCGAGCAGCGCGACGTCGAGCGTGCCGGTGCGCAGTTGTTCGATGAGGCGGGCGGTCTGTTCCTCCACCACCCGGGGTACGAGGTCCGGGAGCCGTTGCCCGAGTCCGCGCAGCAGCGTCGGCAGGACGTAGGGCGCCACCGTGGGGATGACCCCCAGCCGCAGCGGCCCGCTGAGCGGTCGGCCCGTTCCGGCGGCCGCCGAGGTGAACTCGTCCATGGCCTCGGTCACCGCGATCGCTCGCGGGAGGAGTTCGTCACCCTCGGCGGTCAACAGGACACGCCGCGTGGTGCGTTCGACGAGGGTCACCCCGAGACCGGACTCCAACGCCGACAACGCCTGCGACAGCGATGGCTGACTGACACCGAGATCGGCTGCCGCAGTGCCGAAGTGGCGTCGATGCGCGAGTGCGACGAAGGCACGCAACCCGGCCATGGTCGGCTGATAAGTTCTATCGGACATGCTTATCAGTGTAGTGCTAGTAATCACGTTTCGTTTTCGACCGTAATCCGGCACGATGGTACCTGTACGTCGCGAAACTCATTCGCGCGCAGATTCCGTACATTCACCAGCTGAAGGAGCGATACATGGCCCTGCTCACCATCGGTGACCAGTTCCCTGCCTACAACCTCACCGCCGTCATCGGTGGCGACCTCAGCAAGGTCAATGCCCAGCAGCCCGACGACTACTTCACCACCGTGTCGTCCGACGATCACCCCGGTCAGTGGCGCGTCGTGTTCTTCTGGCCCAAGGACTTCACCTTCGTGTGCCCGACCGAGATCGCCGCGTTCGGCAAGCTGAACGACGAGTTCGCCGACCGCGACACCCAGGTGCTCGGCGCCTCGGTGGACAACGAGTTCGTCCACTTCCAGTGGCGCGCACAGCACGAGGACCTCAAGACCCTCCCGTTCCCGATGCTGAGCGACCTCAAGCGCGAACTCGCCACCGCCGCAGGCGTTCTCAATGCCGACGGCGTCGCCGACCGCGCCACCTTCATCATCGACCCGAACAACGAGATCCAGTTCGTGTCGGTCACCGCGGGCTCCGTGGGCCGCAACGTCGACGAGGTCCTGCGCGTCCTCGACGCACTGCAGTCCGACGAACTGTGCGCCTGCAACTGGAAGAAGGGTGACCCGACGATCGACGCCGGCGAGCTCATGACGGCCGGCGTCTGAGAGGAGAACAGATGAGCATCGACAACCTGAAGGAAGCACTTCCCGAGTACGCCAAGGACCTCAAGCTCAACCTCGGTTCGATCAGCCGCACCACCGCGCTGACCGAGGAGCAGCTCTGGGGAACCCTGCTGTCGACCGCTGCCGCCACGCGAAACGCCAAGGTGCTCAGCGAGATCGCCGACGAGGCCGCCGACACGCTGTCCGCCGAGGCCTACAACGCCGCGCTCGGGGCCGCGTCGATCATGGGGATGAACAATGTGTTCTACCGGGGTCGCGGCTTCCTCGACGGCAAGTACGACGACCTGCGTCCGGGCCTGCGGATGAACATCATCGGCAACCCCGGCGTCGACAAGGCCGCTTTCGAGCTGTGGTCGTTCGCGGTGTCCTCGATCAATGGCTGCGGTCATTGCGTCGCCGCGCACGAGAACACCCTGCGCGAGGCCGGCGTCGACCGTGAGGCGATCCTCGAGGCGCTCAAGGTCGCGTCGATCGTCAGCGGTGTCGCCCAGGCAATCGCGACCACCGAGGTGCTCGCCAACGCCTGATCCGTCGCATGTGAGACGACGACGGGGCCCGGCAAGTACGACGA
>NZ_JAMBDT010000044.1:0-38356 GCF_025143765.1 Gordonia sp. p3-SID1431 | reverse complement strand
CAACACCGGACTCGTGCGGGGGGCGGTGCCCCCCGCCCCCCCCCACACCCCGCAACTGGATCCACATGGACTCCGCGGGTCACCCGCCGACGGTCGCTTTTTGGATCAGCAGGTTCTGCTTCGGCGGGCCCGACGCCGCACCCGGGGCATTCGGGGTGAAACCGCCTGCCAGGACCTTGTCGAGGACGGCGAGTCCGGACGGGTCGATGGTGCCGACGGTCGAGTAGGTCAAGGGGAGGTCGGTGTCGTCGGCGAGCAGGAAGAACGTCGTGGATCCGGTGGCACCCTCGTCATCGGGCAGATCGAGGATGCCGACGGTGCCGCGTGGATAGGTGACCTGCGGTACGCCGTCGTCGTCGGTGCCGGCCGACGGCAGGTTCTCGGGCAGCTCGTCGGGGCTGGTCCAGCCCGGGTTGGTGCCTTCCCGGCCACCGGACGAGCCGCAGATCAAGTACTGCCGCGAGGCGCGGTGACACTTGCTGTTGTCGTAGAAACCGGACTCGATCAACGACACCATCGCCCCCACGTTGCAGGGCGCCTCGGCGCGGTCGAGCGTCAGGTCGATCGTGCCCTGGCCGGCGATCGGGATCTGTGCGTCGACCGTTCCGGTGTTCGGCTGGCTCGCGGCGGGAGCGGGCTGGGTGATGCCGCCGACCGCGGTCCGTGTGGGGTAGTCGCATGCGACGGTGCCCGCCGGGATCGCACTGGTCGACGTGCTCGGCGGGGCCGGGTCGTCGCCGCCCGAACCGGCCAGGACCACGATGATGCCGGTGACCGCCAGCGCGATCACGACCAGCCCGGCACCCACCGCGATGGCCACATTCCGTCCGGTGTTCGATTTCCGAGGCGGGGCGGTCGGGGTGCCCCACTGGCCCGGGCCCGCGAACTGTTGCGGGCCGGAGAACTGTTGCGGGCCGGAGTGCTGGGGAGCCGAATAGGACTGGGGGCCCGAGCGCTGGGGACCCGGGTAGGACGGCGCGCCCGAATGCGACTGGGGTCCCGAATAGGACTGGGGACCCGAATGTCGTTGCGGGCCGGACTGTCCCGGCGGTGGCCCGAACCCGGGGGCGCCGCCGGGCTGTCCGGGTACGGGTGTGCCGGGCGAGATGACCGTCCGATCCGAGGGGACCGGACTCCCTGGCTTGCGAAACGCGTCCGAGCCGGGCCCTCCGGGCGCGTAGGTGGGCGGGGCCATCGGGGGTGGTGTCACGATGCGCGGTGTCACCGTCGGCGGTGCCGACGACGCGGGCGGTTCGGTCAGCGCCGACGCCGCGGCCCGGATCAGTTCGCGCGCCGTCGGATAGCGCTGCGCCGGATCCTTGGCGAGTCCGCGCGCGATGACCGGGTCGAGCGGACCGCCCATCGTCGGCGGTTCCTTGGTGATGTGCGCGGCCATCAGACCCTGATCGGTTTTCACCGGATACGGGGTCTGACCGGTGACACATTCGTACAACACGCAGGCCAACGCGTAGTTGTCCGAACTGGGCCCGGCGGGGTCGTCACCGAACCGCTCCGGCGCCATGTAGGCGAGTGTCCCGAGCGCGGTCCCGATCTGGGTGAGGCGGCTGTCGCTCGCGCCCTGCGCGATGCCGAAGTCGACGAGGTAGGCGAAGTCGTCGGCGTCGACGAGGATGTTGTCCGGCTTGATGTCTCGGTGGACGAGGCCGTTGCGGTGCGCGGCGTCGAGAGCCGACGCCACCTGGCCGAGGATCGCAACCGCCCGGGCGGCGGGCAGCGGACCGGCGGCGAGCACCTTGCGCAGGTCCTGCCCGTCGACGAGCCGCATGTCGATGAAGAGGACGCCGTCCTTCTCGCCCCAGTCGTGGATCGGGATGACGTGCGGGTCGGAGAGCTTCGCCGCGGTCTTCGACTCCCGCTCGAAACGCTCGCGGAAGTCCTTGTCGTGCACCAGGTGTGGGGGCAGGAGTTTCAGGGCGACGCGGCGTTCCCGGACGGTGTCGTAGGCCTCGTAGACCTCACCCATCCCGCCACGACCCAGGAGTCTGTCGATGCGGTACGGACCCAGCGTCGTACCCGCACGCGACGATGGATCGCTCACGTCATCCTCGGTTCCTCGGCGTCGGGATCGAACCCAACCCTATCCATTGGCGACGACAGGTGTGCAGCGTGTGCCGGCAGCCGGGTCACGACTCCGCGTCCGGCGGGTGGCTGCGCGACCACCCGGTGCTCAGGGCTTGTCGGTCAGGGCCTCGCCGCGGGCGAACTCGCGGGCCCGGGCACCGGAGAGGATCTGCGCCGGTAGCGGATCACTGAGCAGGGTGCGGACGAGCGTGGCCGACGGATCGAGCGGGGTGTCGCTGCCCGCGATCACGATGTTGCCGGTGCGTCGACCTTTGAACATCGCGGCGTCGGCGATGAGCGCGAGATGGCCGAACACCGATCCGACGGTCGCGGCTTCGGCGCGGGCGCCGGCGAGGTCCCGGCTGTCGCCGCAGTTGGCGAGATACAGGCCGCCGGGGACGAGGACGTCGCGGACGCGTTCGGTGAATTCGCGCGTCGTGAGGTGCCGTGGGGTGCGATCGCCGGCGAACGCGTCCCGCACGACGACCTCGCGGGTGCCCGGTTGCAGCGACTCGACGACCTGCCGCGCATCGCCGACCCGGATCCGGAGTTTCGGCGCCCGCGGGAGGTCGAACCACTCCCGTACGAGGCGTGCGAGTTCGGCGTCGATCTCGACGGCCACCTGGCGGGCGTCCGGGTAGCGGTGGTCGAGGTGGCGCGCCAGCGCGCAGGCGGCCCCACCGAGATGCAGGACCCGTAGCCGATCGGTCGTGGGGTGCCGTTCGTCGATGACGGCCGCCATCTGCCGCAGGTACTCGAAGTCGAGCGCGGTCGGGTCGTCGGGGTGGATGTGCGAGCTGTGCGCCCCGTTGATGGTCAGCAGCCACCCGCCCGCGATGGTGTCGGGGCTCAACTCGGCGACGCCGGTGTCGATGTCGTACCGACCGGGTGTCGGGTGTGCGGTTGTCCGGGCCACGGGGGCCAAGTGTGGCACGACCATCTGTGGATACCATCGCGCGGTGCCCAGACCGTCGCGTTTCCGTAGTCCGCACCCCGATCGCCGTCGTGGTGACGTCACCGCGGCGGGGTTGGTGGCCGGGTTCGTGCTCGACGAGCTGTTCGGTGATCCGTCGCGCGGTCACCCGGTGGCCGGATTCGGACGGCTGACGGGTGCGGTCGAGCGGCGTATGTACCGGGACTCGCGGGCGGCGGGCGTCGGGCTGGTCGGGGTGATGGTCGGTTCGACGGTGGCGCTCGCGGCGTTGCCCGGTCGGCGATCTGCAGGCGTCGTCGGCGTCGCGGTGACCGCGGCGTCGACGTGGGTGGCGCTGGGCGGCACGTCGCTGTGTCGGGTCGGCGATGCGGTCGCGCAAGCGTTGGAGGCCGAGGACCTCGAGGGTGCGCGAGCGCTCATTCCCAGCCTGTGCGGCCGGGACCCGGAGTCACTCGACGAGGCGGGGCTCTGCCGTGCAGCTCTCGAGTCGATCGCCGAGAACACCTCCGATGCGACCGTCGGTCCGCTGGTGTGGGGTGCACTGGCGGGTGTCCCCGGAGTGCTGGGGTATCGGGCGGTCAACACGCTCGATGCGATGGTCGGCTATCGGAGTGAGCGCTACCGGAACTTCGGCTGGGCGGCCGCGCGCCTCGACGATCTCGTGAACCTGCTGCCCGCGCGGCTGGCGGGTTCGCTGCTGGTGGTGATCGGCGGCGCCCCGCGGCGGACGATCGCGGCGTGGCGCCGGGACAGCAGTGCCCACCCGAGTCCGAACGCGGGGGTCGTCGAAGCCGGGTTCGCCGGGGCGCTGGGGGTGCAGCTGGGCGGTCGGACCGTCTACCCGTACGGCGTCGAGATGCGTCCGACGCTCGGTTCCGGACCGGCGCCGGGGCCGGCCGATCTCCGGGCCGCGGTCGCCTTGTCGCGGCGCGTGCAACGCGCGACGGTGCTCACCTGCGCGGTCGTCGCCGTGGTACGACCGGGCGTCGGAGCCGCGGCGAGGCGGCTCAGCCGCCGTATCGCCGGGTGAGCTTGTCGCGGACGTCGCCGGATTCGTCACCGGCGCGCGGGCCATGGCCGATGTCGCCGACCTGCTGGGTCACCGTCGTCCCGGCGGCGGCCCGCAATTCCTCTCGACGGTGCTGCCGGCGCTGGGAGCGGGACTCGACGGTCGTGGTGGCAGCGGCGACCGGGTCGGACGGCTGGTCGACGGCGGTGTCGGCGGCCGCGGTCGCCGATGTCTCGGTGGCCGCAGCGGCAGCCCGGCGACGGGCGCGGATCTCGGAGTAGAGGAAGTAGCCGACGCCGAGGGGGGCCATCACGCCGAAGGCGAGCCACTGCAGGCCGTACGACAGGTAGGGGCCGGTGTCGAGCTGGGGCAGCGGGATCTCGCCGAGCGAGCCCGGCTGGTCGGGGGAGAGCTGCAGGTAGAAGTCGTCCATCGGGGTGGACGTCGCCGCGGACACCAGCCCCGGGTTGATGGTCGCGACGGTCAGTGCGCCGTTCTCGACGCGTGTGCCGCGGTCGGTGCTCACGCTCTCGGCGGCCCGGATGCGGCCGTCGACGGTTTGCTCGCCGACGGGCGGGGCCGGGATGTCGGGGACCGCTCCCTCGACCGGGCGGACGAAACCGCGGTTGACGAGGATGACCCGGTCGGACCCGCTGACCGCGAACGGGGTGAGCACCTCCACCGCGGGGCGCTGATCGACGTTGCGGAGCCGGACGAGAGCCTGCCGGTCCGTCAGGTACCGCCCGGTCACCGCGACCGAACGCCACTCCGAGGACGGCACGAAGGTCGACGACGGCGCCACCTCCGCCAACGGTGCCGTCTCGATCGACGTGGCAGTGCGGATCAGGTCGTTGCGGCGTTCGGTGTCGGAGTTCTTGCCCAGCTGCCAGGGCGCGAGCAGGGTGAAGCAGGCCACCGCGAACGCCGCGACCACGAGACCGAGGGCAATCCACCCGGGCCGGAGGATCGTTCGCAGTACGTGCACACCGCCCAGGCTACCGAGCGGGGGTAGCCTGATCGAAATGCGAGACTTCCTCTGCTTGAAGTGCGGTCAGCGTCTCTCCTTCGAGAACAGTCTGTGTCTGAACTGCCGGAGCCCGCTCGGCTTCTGGCTGAAGACCAGGACCATCCACGTCCTCGACGACCAGGCGCGCGTGGAGGTGGACGGCGTGCTGCTCGAACGCTGTGCCAATACCAAGGTCGCGCAATGCAATTGGCTGGTGAAGTGGAGCGGCAAGCCGACCATGTGTGAGTCGTGCCGCCTCACCCGTACCCGTCCCGGCGACGACGATCCCGAGGCGCTGGTCATCTTCGGCCAGACCGAGACCGCCAAGCGTCGCCTCATCCTGGAACTCGACGAACTCGGGCTCCCCATCGAGACCCGGGAGGAGAACCCGGAGTCCGGGCTGGCCTTCGACCTGCTCTCCAGTGCGAAGCAGTCGGTCATCACCGGTCATGCGAACGGCGTCATCACCCTCGACCTCGCCGAGGGGGACGACGTCCACCGCGAACAGATGCGCGTCGAACTCGCCGAACCGTACCGGACCGTCCTCGGGCACTTCCGGCATGAGATCGGCCACTACTACCAACTCGTCCTCATCACCGACGAGCGACGAGCGGGCTTCGAGGAGCTGTTCGGAAACCCCGACGACGACTATCAGGCGGCTCTCGACCGCCACTACAGCGAGGGCGCTCCCGAGGGCTGGCGGCAGGACTTCGTGTCCTCATACGCGACGATGCACCCGGCGGAGGATTTCGCGGAGACGTTCGCGCACTACCTGCACATCCGCGACACGCTCGACACCGCAGCGGCGTTCGCCATGGCGCCCGCGGGCACGACCTTCGACGGGGTGCCGCCCGGGGACGTGGGATTCGACCGGGTCATCGACGAGTGGCTACCGCTGACGTGGGCGCTCAACCAGATCAACCGGTCGATGGGCCATCCCGACCTCTACCCGTTCGTGCTGCCCGAGACGGTTCTGACAAAGATCCGCTTCGTGCACAATCTCATCGCGCCGGCGGCCTGAGACTGAGTCCCTGATCCGAAAGAACGACCCGCCCCCTGCTCCCTGAGGAGCGCCTGGAGCTTGCGGAGGGCGCGTCACGAAGGGTCTTCGCAACCGACCTCTTCAAGACCCTTCGTGACGGCCTCCGCAAGCTCCGGCCTCCTCAGGGAGCAGTAGTTGGGCTCGCTCCGAGGGCAACGAGTCTTGTCAATGCGGGCGCTCCTCAGGGAGCAGTAGTTGGGCTCGCTCCGAGGGCAACGAGTCTTGTCAATGCGGGCGCTCCTCAGGGAGCAGAGGACAGACCGGCGGTTTTGTGGTTCTTTCGGATCAGGACACCCCGAGTTCGGCCCGCACCCAGTCGATCAGGCCCGGCATCGAACCCTCGATCTGTTCGCGTGTCACCACGAAGTCGTCGGGGGTGCCGTAGTACGGGTCGGCGAGATCGAGGTCGTCGGCGGGCGCGGACGGATCGAACGAGCGCAGCAGTCGTGTGCGGTCGCCGAGACGTTTGCGTTCGAGTTCGCGCACGTGGCCCTCGTCCATCGCGAGCAGAAGGTCGGCCTCGAAATGTTCGGGTCCGATCAACGCGGCGACATGTGCGTCGGAGTAGCCGTGCGCGACCAATTCGGTTCGCGCGCGATTGTCGGCCGGCTCACCGATGTGATAGCCGCTCGTCCCGCAACTGGACACGCGCACCTTGCCGCCGAGTCCGGCGTCGTCGAGTGCCGTTCGGAAGATGTTCTGCGCCATCGGTGACCGGCAGATGTTGCCCGTACACACGAAGCAGATGTGAAGTTCGTCAGACACTGCTACCCCAACAAGTCGATTGCGCCTGCGCTGATCGTCGGGTGCTGGTCACGCACCCAGGACGTCGCGGAGTTCGGCCACGGACTCGACCACCCAGGTCGCACCCTGGTCCTCCCCGCCCAGAGCGTAACCCCACCGCACGAGAATCGCTGAGATGCCGAATTCGGCCGCGCCCAGCACGTCATGGCTGCGGTCGCCGATCATCACGACCGGAGTGGTCACGTGCCCGGTCTGCGGGTCGGTGGGCAGTCCGAGTTCGGCGAGGGCGGAGGCGATCACGTCGGCTTTCTCGCGGCGGGTGCCGTCGTCGCTGGCCCCGGCGATGTAGCGGAAGTGTCCGGCCAGACCGAAGTGCTCGAGGATCCGACGCGCGGTGGTCTGGTTCTTCGACGTCGCGATCGCCAGGGTCCGGCCGCCGGCGGCCAGATCGGCGAGCAACTCGGCCATCCCGTCGAACACCGAGTTCTCCAACCAGCCCACCTCGGTGTATCGCTCTCGGTACGCGCGCATCGCCTTGTCGGCCGTCTCGGGCGAGAGTCCCAGGGCATCCAGCGTGTCGATCATCGGCGGCCCGGCGATGCCGGCCACGATGCGCGGATCGGGCTCGGGCGCCCCGACCACGGCGAGAGCATGCCGAAAGCTGTTCTCGATACCTGCGAAACTGTCGGTGACCGTGCCGTCGAGGTCGACGAGTAGGACGGTCTCGGGATGGCGGGGATCCGGCGTCGTCGTCACCTCTCCATCGTGCACGTAAGGTCTGAACACATGACAGTTGGGTACGACGCGCTCGACGTCGAGACCGGCCCGGCCGGGACACCGCCGCCGCGCGCCGATCTGACCGACCCGGAACGTCACGGCGACCAGGACGCCGCGCCGGGGCTCGTCGACTTCGCCGTGAACGTCCGCGGTACACCGCCCGCGTTCGTCCTCGACGCCATCCGGTCGGGACTCGACGATCTCGCGCGATATCCGACCGGAGTGCAGGAGCGACGCGCCGTCGACGCGATCGCCGCAGCACACGGCCGTCGCCCCGAGGAAGTGCTGCTGCTCTCCGGAGCCGCCGACGGGTTCGAGATGCTCCCGCGACTGGGGGCTCGTCACGCGGCCCTGATCCAGCCGTCGTTCACCGAGCCGGAGGTCGTGCTCCGCGCCGCGGGCATCCCGATCACGCAGGTCGCGCTGACCGCACCCTGGGAGCTGCCCGGTCCGGGAGACAGCGGGACCACCGTGCCGGACGACGCCGATCTCGTCATCATGGGCAATCCCACGAACCCGACGTCGGTGCTGCACCCGGTCGAGGCCATCGCCGCATTGCGCAGGCCGGGACGGATCCTCGTCGTCGACGAGGCCTTCGCCGACCTCACCCTGGGCGCCGACGGGTCACTCGAACCCCAGTCCCTCGCCTCGGTCGACTGGCCCGACCTACTCGTGATCCGCAGTGTGACAAAGACTTTCGGTCTCGCTGGACTCCGCGCGGGTTATCTGCTCGGGCCGGTCGACCTGCTCGATCGACTCCGTGCCGGCCGACGACCGTGGGCCGTGTCGACCCCCGCGCTGGCCGCGCTGACCGCCTGTGTCGAGCAACAGGGGCAGCGATACTGCGCCGCGGTCGCGCGGCGGGTCGCCGACGAGCGCAGCGAGATGGTCGCCGAGCTGACGCGGATCGGGCTCCGAGTGGCGGCCGAGCCCGCGGCGCCCTTCCTGCTCGTCGAGATGAACCACGCCACCGAGGTGAAGCAGCGGCTGATCCGCCACGGATTCGCGGTGCGCAGCTGCGCCAATTTCGTCGGCCTCGGCGACTCGCATCTTCGTCTTGCCGTCCGGGCACTTCCGCAGGTCCGCGCGCTCACGCGGGCGATCGAGTTGGTACGAGAGGAGATCGACAGTGGAACCGGCGAACGCGTCTGACGCGACTGTGACGGTGGGCGACGTGGTCGACGTCGTGGAGCGGGCTTATCCGCCCGCCCTCGCCGAATCGTGGGATGCGGTCGGTCTGGTGTGTGGCGACCGGGCCGACCCGGCGCGCGGCGTGCTGGTGTGCGTGGACGTCACCGATGCGGTGGTCGACGCCGCGGTCGCGGCCGGCGCAGGGATCGTCGTCGCCCATCACCCGCTCCTCCTGCGCGGTGTCACCACCGTGGCCGCCGACACCCCCAAGGGCCGGATCGTCCATCGGCTGATCCGCAACGGGATCGCGCTACTGTGCGCACACACCAACGCCGACAGTGCGCGGCCCGGCGTCTCCGACGCGCTGGCCGACCGGCTCGGGCTGCGCGGCACCGTCCCCATCGACCCGAAACCGGTTGCGGCAATGGACAAGTGGGTCGTGATGGTGCCGGAGGGCAACGTCGAGCAGGTCAGCGAGGCGATGTTCGCCGCGGGTGCGGGGGCGATCGGCGACTACCGGGACTGCTCGTGGACGGTCGTCGGAACCGGGCAATTCGAGGCCGGCGACGACGCCTCACCGACGATCGGCGAGATCGGGATGCGCACCCACGTCGACGAGGCGCGGGTCGAGATGGTCGCCTCGCGCGGACTGCGGGCCGGCGTCTTGCGCGCCTTACGCGACGCGCACCCGTACGAGGAGCCGGCCTTCGACGTGTTCGAACTGGCCGACCTGGGCAGCGACGTCGGGCTGGGTCGCGTCGGGTCGCTCACCGAGCCGATGACGTTGCGCGACTTCGTCGCCGAGGCCGCCCGGGTGTTGCGAACCCCGGCGGGTGTCCGCGCCGCGGGAGACCCGGACGCGCTGGTGCGGACCGTCGCGGTGTGCGGCGGGGCCGGGGACTCCTTGCTCGGACGTGTCCACGGTCTCGGCGTCGACGTCTACCTGACCGGTGATCTCCGTCATCATCCGGTCGACGAGAGTCTGCGCGACGGTGGGCCGGCCCTGGTCGACGCCGGACACTGGGCGACCGAGTTCCCGTGGTGTGCGCAGGTCGAAGCGTTGCTCGAGGCCGAATTGGGCACGCCGGTGAGTGTCTTCGAGGCGCCGACCGATCCGTTCGCGCTGCACAGTGCGGGCTGACTCGGGAGAAACCGAGCCGCCGCCGGCTCTCGCGCGCCCCCCGCGTACGGTGGGGGGACTTTCGCCGAAGAGGAGACCGCAATGAAAGTCGACGCCGCCGTGCAGCGACTGCTGCTCGATCTCGCGGACTCCGATGCCGAGATCAATCGTCTCGTTCATCGCCGCAAGACCCTGCCGGAGGACGCCGAGATCGCCGAACACAATTCCGCGATCGATGCCGCCCGTGACGATCTGGTGCGCGCGGAGATCGCCGCCGAGGACCTCGGACGCGAGTACCGCCGGATCGACTCCGAGGTGACCGGTATGGCCAACCGTGAGGCCAAGGACTCGGCCCTGTTGACCGCCGGTGGCCTGGCGCCGAAAGCGTTGTCGGAGTTGCAACACGAGCTCGCGGGCCTGGGTCGCCGGCGAGCGGTGCTCGAAGACGAGATGCTGTCGCTGATGGAGCAGCAGGAGGCCGTCGAGTCCGAACGCACCCGGGCCGCGGCGACCATCAGCCACCTCGAGGAGAAGGTCGCCGAAGCGCAGGTCCGGCGCGACAAGTCCCTCGGGACCATCGACGAGGACCTGTCGCGCGCGCGGGAGCGCCGCGAGACCCTCGAAGCCGAGATCGATGCGCCGCTGCTCGCGATGTACGACAAACAACGTGCCGGCGGCCGTATCGGCGCCGGCCTGCTGCGGGCACGCCGATGCGGTGCCTGCCGGATGGAACTCGACCGCGGGACCATCGCCACCATCGCCGCGGCGCAGTCCGACGAGGTGATCCGGTGCGAGGAGTGCGGCGCGATCCTCGTGCGGACCGCCGAGTCCGGGATCTAGATACATGACCGCGACCGCCGAAGAGTCTGTCCCCGAGGGAGATTCGGCGACCAAGGCGCCGTCGTGGCAGGGTCGGCGCAGCGACCCGACCCGGTTGATCCTGCTCCGGCACGGCCAGACGCCGCTGTCGGTGGAGCGGCGCTACTCCGGGCGGGGCAATCCCGACCTCACCGACGAGGGCCGACGCCAGGCCCGCGCCGCCGCCGCGCGCGTGGTGCGCGAGGAGGGGATCGCCGCGATCGTGACCTCGCCGCTGCGGCGTGCACGATCGACGGCCGAGGAGGTCGCCGTGCTGACCGGGATCGACGTCGTCGAACATCCCGGGCTGATCGAGAACGACTTCGGTGACTGGGAGGGTCTGACGTTCACCGAGGCGTCGCAGCGTGACCCGGATCTGCACCGCGCGTGGCTGTCCGACATCACCGTGCCCGCGCCCGGCGGGGAGAGCTTCGCGCAGGTCGCCGAACGTATTTCGCGGACGAAAGCCGAACTGCTGCAGAGGTATCCGGGTCAGACCGTGGTGCTGGTCTCGCATGTCACGCCCATCAAGACGCTGCTGCAGGACGCGCTCGGCGTCGGACCCGAACTGCTGTTCCGGCTGCACCTCGACCTCGCGTCGGTGTCGATCGCCGAGTACTTCGACGACGGCGGCTCCGTCGTGCGGCTCGTCAACGACGCCGCGCACTGGCACGTCTGACCGCGGATGTTTTGTGCCGTCGCCCCGGGCGTATCCTGAGTGCGCGAACGAGTCGGCCGGGCGGCCGCGGGGCGCGGAACGGGCGGTCTCCCGCCACGCCGCGCATCGAGGAAAGTCCGGACTCCGCAGAGCAGGGT
This sequence comes from Gordonia sp. p3-SID1431, assembly GCF_025143765.1. Taxonomy (NCBI): domain Bacteria; kingdom Bacillati; phylum Actinomycetota; class Actinomycetes; order Mycobacteriales; family Gordoniaceae; genus Gordonia; species Gordonia sp. p3-SID1431. The sequence goes on along the minus strand of NZ_JAMBDT010000044.1, from coordinate 26,837 downwards.
GGTTGTCAACGGCAACCCGGGGTGACCCGCGGGACAGTGCCACAGAGAACAGACCGCCGGCCGCGAGGTCGGTAAGGGTGAAACGGTGCGGTAAGAGCGCACCAGCGGCACGGGTGACCGTGCCGGCTCGGTAAACCCCACCCGGAGCAAGGCCGAAGCACGCACCTCACGGTGCGTGTGCGCGGGCGTCACGAGGGCTGCTCGCCCCAGCCCGCGGGTGGGCCGCTCGAGGTACCCGGCGACGGTGTGCCCAGATGGATGGTCGCCGCCCACGCGGTCTCACGACCGTGCGGGAACAGGATCCGGCTTACGTGCCGACTCGTTCGCCTCACTCTTCTCTAGGGTTGGGGGAGTGAAGCGCATCCTCTCCGCCCCCGACATCGACTTCGCCGGTATACGCACCGAACTGGGCGTCGACGAGGAGTACGGCGACGATGCCCTCGCCGAAGCCCGGGCCACCGCGCAGATGATCGACTCCGGCGCTCCGGGTGCCGACCGGTACGCCGACGTCCGCGAGGACCACACCGGCGTCCCCTTCGTCACGATCGACCCGCCGACCTCCCGAGATCTCGACCAGGCGGTGCACCTCACCGCCGACGGCGACGGGTTCGTCGTCGACTACGCGATCGCCGATGTCGCGGCACTCATCACCCCCGAAGGTGCTCTCGACCAGGAGAGTCGACGACGCGGCGCGACCGTGTACTTCCCCGACGGCTCGGTCCCGTTGCACCCTCGCGCACTGTCCGAGGGCGCGGGTTCCCTTCTGCCGGAGCAGGTCAGACTGTGTGTGCTGTGGACCATCCGGGTGGCCGGCGACGGATCGGTGACCGATGTCCGGGTGCGGCGGTCCCGCATCGCCTCGGTCGCGCGCCTCGACTACGCCGGGGTCTCGGCCGATGCAGCCGCCGGCCGGCTGCATCCCGCCATCGCCGCCCTGCCCGCATTCGGCGAACTGCGACGCGAGGTCGCGCTGGCGCGGGGCGCGGTCGAACTCGACCTGCCCGACCAGACGGTCGTCCGCACGGCCGACGGGTGGCGTCTTGATCTCGAGGCACACACACCCGCCGACATGTGGAACTCGCAGGTGTCGCTGCTGGCCGGGATGTGCGCGGGCACGATCATGACCGAGGCCGGTGTCGGGCTGCTGCGCACCCTGCCGCCGGCCGAGGAGGACGCGATCGAGGATCTGCGTGCCGCTGCCCGGGCCCTCGGGGTTCAGTGGCCGGCCGGCTTGCCGGTGGGCCGGTTCCTGGCGGGGCTACCGGGTGGCGAGCCGAGCACGCTCGCCCTGCAATCGGCCGCGGCCGGGCTCATGCGGGGTGCCAACTACCTCGCCCTCACCGGACCCGACGAGCCCGTCGATGACGCGCTGATGCGGCATTCGGCGATCGGTGGGCTCTATGCCCATGTCACCGCACCGCTGCGGCGGCTCGGGGACCGGTTCGCCACCGAGGTGTGTCTGGCGATCGCATCCGGTACGCCGGTACCGGACTGGGTGCACCGCGCGTTGCCGACGCTGCCCAAGATCCTGCGGTCGGCCGACACTCTCGGCGCCACCGCGGATCGCGCGAGCATCGACCTCGCCGAAGCGGTGATTCTGCGGGAGCGGGTGGGTGAGCGGTTCGACGCGGTGGTGATGTCGGGCGCGACCGAGCGCAGGCAGGCGCAGATCTTCCTGTCCGATCCGCCGGTGGTCGCGCGCTGCGCGGGTGATCTACGCCCCGGCGACCGCGTGGTCGTCGAACTCACCAAAGCCGACGAAGTGACCCGGACGGTGGAGTTCCGTCGGGTCTGAGCCGTGGTTTGCAGAGTGGCTTCGACTCGGCGCCTCGCTCCGCTCGGTGCCGGCTCAACCAGCGGCCGGTTGGTCAGAGTTCCTTGGCGACTCGGCGGTACGCGGCGATCGCGCGGTGCCCGTCGGCCTCGAGCCGGGCGTCGATCCGGCCGAGTACGAACATGTCGGGGCCGCCGAGGGTGCCGGCCGAGGCGATCTGTGCGAGTCGCGTCCGGTTGATCCGGGTGTCGTTGAAATCGCCCAGCGCGGACTGGATCTTCTTGGCCGCCACGCCGACCTCGCGATACTTCTTCTTGCCGAGCGGTTCGGTCGCGTCGATGCTGTAGCGCAGCCGCTTGGCCCGCTTGCGGATGGTGTGCAGCTGCTCCTCCCACTCGTCGGAACCCTCGGCGAAGCCGGCGAGACGAGCCTGTGCGCGGTGGATGTGCTTGCGGCTGCGGGCGATCGCCTTGTCGACGACCGTGGTCGCCGGGATGTCGGCGTCGGGGCCCGGTGGGGGCGACGCGATCAGGCCGTCGATGCTGTCGAGCAGGGCGAAGTACCGCTTCGACGACATCGCGGCGTGTGCCGCGCGCAGGGCGCGATCGTGGGCGGTGACCTCGGTGCCGGCGAGCTCGGCGAGCAGCTCCGGCGAGGCGTTCTCGCCACGCAGCAGTGATTCGCTCAACTCGAGCTGCACCTCTGAATCGCGTGCGTCGCCGAGGATCTGGGCGAGCAGCTTCAACTCGGCGCCGATGTGGGCGGTGCGCTCGGCGTCGAGGACGGTGGGGAAGCCCGACAACACGCTGCGCAGGCGGCGGCACGCCACGCGCATCTGGTGCACCGCGTCGGGGGCGTCGACGCGCACCAGGGGATCGTAGGCGACCAGCGAATTGCGGTGCAGCGCAATGTCGGTGACGACGAGTTCGAGTGCGGTGGGTCGCTTGGACAGGCGCGGTTCGTGCACGGTCGGGGTGGCGCCGATCGCACGGGCGAGTTTCGACGCGCTCGACGCCTCGCGGCCGCCCCCGGCACGCAGCGCTTTGTCGGCGGCCTTCAGGAGCTTCGGCGTGCCACCGGCGAGGAGCTCGAACTCCCACTCCGCCCACTGCTGGCTGTGACCGCCGGGCAGGAGCGACTGGGCGGTGACGAGGTCCTCGGCGAGTTCGGCGAGCGGCTCGTCGTCGGCGCCGAGCAACCGGGTCACGGTGCGCGTCGTGGAGATGACGGCGACCGGCATCAGGGTGCGTTCGCGGATGTGGGCCAGGACCGGCGTCGACAGTGCGGCGGGGACGTCGCCGTCCGCGGGAGCCTCGTCGAAGCCCACGTGCAGCTCTCGCCGGGTTCCCGGAATGCCCGTGGGGCGCTTGAGGTGCCAGCCCTGGTCGCTTCCGCCGGTACGCCGCCGCATGGTGATCTTGTTGCCGGCGAGGTCGAGGTTCTCGGTGTCGAAGTAGGTGGCGTCGAGTGAGAACGTCTCAGGGGTCGTCGCCGAGACGACGCCGGGCAGCACCCGCAGGTCGGGGGCCACGTGTCCGGCGTCCACGTCGAACTTCAGCTCCACCTCGACCTGCTCGGATGCGGCCACCTGTTCCTCCTGGTTTCTCGACGGCTGTCCGTCGAGCTTAGTGGTGCGCGCGGAGTACTGGCGTCGGCTACCGCGCGAACCGGTCCGTGGCCTCGATCAGGTGATGTCTGATACCCGGCTCGTACGACGCGTGCCCGGCGTCGGCGACGATGCGGAGATCGGCAGCCGGCCAGGCGCGGTGCAGGTCCCAGGCGCTGCGCATCGGGCACACGACGTCGTAGCGGCCCTGCACGATCACGCCGGGGATGGAGGCGATCGTGTCGATCTCGTCGAGGAGCTGACCGTCGCGCAGGAATCCGTGATTGACGAAGTAGTGGTTCTCGATCGATGCGAAGGCGAGGTCGAAGCGGTCGGTGTCCTTCTTCTGGGGGTCGTCCGTCGAGGAACCGTCCGACTCCTCGTCGGGGCGGGGGAGGAGATAGCTGGTCGCCTGCTCCCAACCCGTCCAGGCGCGGGCGGCGGCGCGGGCCGTCGCGGCGTCCCCGGAGGTGAGCAGGCGGTGATAGGCCGCGACGAGGTCCCCGTCGCGTTCGTCGACGGGGATGGGCTCGAGGTAGCTCTCCCACAGATCGGGGTAGATGTTGGCGGCCCCGCCGTTGTAGTACCAGTCGATCTCGCTGCGCCGCAGCAGGAAGATGCCGCGCAGCACGAGTTCGGTGACCCGGTCGGGATGGGCCTGCGCGTAGGCCAGACCGAGTGTCGAACCCCAGGAACCGCCGAAGACCTGCCAGCGGTCGATCCCGAGATGAGTACGGAGGCGCTCCATGTCGGCGATGAGATGGGGTGTCGTGTTGACGGTGAGGTCCGCGCCGTCGGCGATGTGGGGCCGGGACTGTCCGCAGCCGCGCTGGTCGAACAGGACGATCCGGTACCTCGCCGGGTCGAAGAACCGGCGCTGCGCGGGGGACGTCCCGCCCCCGGGTCCGCCGTGCACGAACACGGCGGGTTTGCCGTCCGGGTTGCCGGAGGTCTCCCAGTGGATCTGCTGGCCGTCGCCGACGTCGAGATGGCCGGAGGCGTAGGGCTCGATCTCCGGGTAGAAGTTCCGCATGGACGCCAGCGTAGTGCTGGCGTCCGGGCTCTCAGTAGCTGTGTTCGGGGCCGGGGAACACTCCGCGGCGCACCTCGTCGGCGTATTGCTCGGCGGCCGACCGCAATTCACCTCCGACATCGGCGAAGCGCTTGACGAACTTCGCGGTCTTGCCGTGGGTGAGTCCGGCCATGTCCTGCCACACGAGCACCTGCGCGTCGGTCTCGTTGCCCGCGCCGATGCCGACGGTCGGGATGGTCAGCTTGCGGGTGATCTGCCCGGCGAGCTCGGCCGGCACCATCTCCATCACCACGGCGAAGGCGCCCGCCTCCTGGACGGCGATGGCGTCGGCGACGAGCTGATCGGCGCCGTCCCCGCGGCCCTGGACACGGAAGCCGCCGAGCCCGTTGACGCTCTGCGGGGTGAACCCGATGTGGGCCATGACCGGGATGCCGGCCGCGGTCAGCGCCGCGATCTGCGGGGCGACGCGTTCGCCGCCCTCGAGCTTCACCGCGTGCGCACCGGTCTCCTTGAAGATCCGGAACGCGTTCTCGAGCGCGTGTTGCGGACCGATCTCGTAGCTGCCGAACGGCATGTCGGCGACGACCAGTGCATGCGGTGCGCCGCGTACGACGGCGCGGATGAGCGGGATCATCTCGTCGACGGTGACCGGGATGGTGGTGTCGTAGCCCAGGACGACGTTGGCGGCGGAGTCGCCGACCAGCAGGACGGGGATCTCGGCGGCGTCGAAGATGCGGGCGGAGGAGTAGTCGTATGCGGTGAGCATCGACCACTTCTCGCCCTCGGCCTTCATCTGCGCGAGGTGGTGGATGCGGGTCACGCGTCGCTTGGCGGACTGGGCGGGGGCGGACGCGCCGTATACCGAGGAATCGGACATCGTTGTCTCTTTTCTGCCTCGAGTCCCGACTGGCCGGAGAGGGCGCGGCGGGTACCCGGGTTGAACACGGACGTAGGCCATTGTTTCACCAGGACGACCGGTTGTGACCTGCCACCTTTATGCAATTGGTCACAGGCGAAAAGGGGTCCGAGATCGCCGTGTGCGTCTCTGTCGGCAGTTCACTTGGGATTTCGTGTCCGGCCCGGCGTCCCAGCTACTGGTCGGACGTCTCACGATGTGGGATGCCGTCCGTAAAACTGCAGCACAGCGAGTTGGAATTGCGCGTGTAACACGGATTTAACAGCGTACTTCTAATGTCGGCGACCATGGATCGCCAAAAGGAATTCGTGCTGCGGACCCTCGAAGAGCGCGACATCCGCTTCGTCCGACTGTGGTTCACCGACGTCCTCGGTTATCTGAAGTCCGTGGCGATCGCCCCGGCCGAACTCGAGGGCGCGTTCGCCGAGGGTATCGGCTTCGACGGCTCGTCCATCGAGGGATTCTCCCGGGTCTCGGAAGCCGACACCGTGGCCAAGCCCGATCCGTCGACCTTCCAGGTGCTGCCGTGGACCACCTCGGCCGGTCGGCACCATTCCGCGCGGATGTTCTGCGACATCGCGATGCCCGACGGCACTCCCAGTTGGGCCGACTCACGGCATGTGCTGCGCCGGCAGCTCAACAAGGCCGCCGACCTCGGCTTCAGCTGCTACGTCCACCCCGAGATCGAGTTCTTCCTGCTCAAAGAGGCGCCCCTGGACGGGTCGGTGCCGACTCCCGCGGACTCCGGGGGGTACTTCGACCAGGCCGTCCACGACGCCGCGCCCAACTTCCGGCGGCATGCCATCGAGGCCCTGGAGTCGATGGGCATCTCGGTCGAGTTCTCCCACCACGAGGGCGCGCCCGGTCAGCAGGAGATCGACCTGCGCTACGCCGACGCGCTGTCGATGGCCGACAACGTCATGACGTTCCGCTACCTCATCAAGGAGGTCGCGATCAACGAGGGCGTCTGGGCGACGTTCATGCCCAAGCCGTTCAGTGAGCATCCCGGGTCGGCGATGCACACCCACCTCAGCCTGTTCGAGGGCGACCTCAACGCCTTCCACAACCCCGACGACCCGATGCAGCTCTCGGTCACCGGAAAGAAGTTCATCGCCGGCATCCTGCATCACGCCTCGGAGATCAGTGCGGTCACCAACCAGTGGGTGAACAGCTACAAGCGGCTCATCCACGGTGGTGAGGCGCCGACCGCGGCCACCTGGGGCGGCGCCAACCGCTCGGCGCTGATCCGACTCCCGCTCTACACGCCGAACAAGGCGTCCTCGCGCCGCATCGAGGTCCGCAGCCCCGACTCCGCCTGCAATCCGTACCTGACCTTCGCGGTGCTGCTGGCCGCCGGGCTCAAGGGCATCAACGAGGACTACGAGCTGCCCGACGAGGCCGAGGACGACGTCTGGGCGCTCACCTCGGCCGAGCGTCGCGCGATGGGCTACAAGGAACTCCCCGGCAGCCTCGCCGACGCGCTGAAGGAGATGGAGAACTCGGAGCTGGTCGCCGAGGCCCTCGGCGAGCACGTGTTCGACTACTTCCTGCGCAACAAGTGGACGGAATGGACCAATTACCGCAGCCTCGTGACCCCGTTCGAGCTGCAGAACTACCTGCCGCTGTAAGGGCTGCCTTGCCCGGTCGGGGACCGCGATGTCGTGCCGATCGGATCCGGTCGCTACTTTTGTGATGTGACAACACGATCGGGACCCCCGGGGCGAGCCGGACGCAGCACCGTCCCCAGCGCGGGCCGGCTGGGTCTGCTCGACGACTCCGCACCCCGGAACCTCGCCGATCTCGGGTGGAACACGCCAGAATCGGTCGACGTGTTGTGGGCCCTGTCGCGGTCTCCCGACGCCGACCTGGCCCTCCGTACGCTCGTGCGGTTGCGCAGCGCCGTCGGCGACGAGTGGTCCGAGATCGACGGCCTGGTGCGCGCGGAGCGCGCATTCCGTGGGCGCCTGTTCGCGGTCATCGGTTCGTCGGACGCGCTCGCCGATCACCTGGTCGCCGAACCGTCGAGCTGGCGGCTCCTGCTCGCCGACGAGTTGCCCGACCGTGCCGAGGTCGACCGTCTGATGCTCGCCTCCGTCGGTGCCGAGCCCGTTCCGGGCGAGGTCGAGAAGGGCAACCGCGTGTACCGGTCGGCGCTCACCGGCCCGAAGGCCGTCATCGCACTCCGCCTGGCCTACCGCAACCTGATCCTGCAACTCGCGGCCCACGACGTCGCCTCGACCGTCGAGGACGAACCGGTGATGTGGTTGCCCGAGGTGGGTGCCTACCTGTCCGACTGCGCCGACGCCGCCCTGACCGCCGCCCTCGCCGTCGCCTTCGCCGAGGTCTGCGGGGACGATCCCATCCCGGTCCGGCTCGCCGTGGTCGCGATGGGCAAATGCGGTGCGCGCGAACTGAACTACGTCAGCGACGTCGACGTCATCTTCGTCAGTGACCCGGCCGACGGTACCGCGGCGCGGATCGCGGGCGAGATGATGCGCATCGGTTCGCTCGCGTTCTTCGAGGTCGATGCCGCGCTACGGCCCGAGGGGAAGTCCGGAGCGCTGACCCGAACCCTGGAATCGCATGTGGCCTACTACGAACGGTGGGCCAAGACCTGGGAGTTCCAAGCGCTGCTCAAGGCCCGGGCGATGACCGGTGACATGCAGCTCGCCGACGATTACATCGCCGCGGTCAAACCGATGGTGTGGAAGGCGGCCGAGCGGCCCGACTTCGTGCCCGAAGTGCAGAAGATGCGACGCCGCGTCGAATCCCTGCTCCCCGAGGACGAGCGCGAGCGCAACCTCAAACTCGGGCGCGGCAGTCTGCGCGACGTCGAGTTCGCGGTCCAGCTCCTGCAGATGGTGCACGGCCGGGTGGACGAGAACCTGCGCGTGATGCCGACCGTCGATGCGCTGGCCGCGCTCACCGCGGGCGGTTACGTCGGACGCGACGACGCCGCGAATCTCAGTGCGTCGTACCAGTTCTTGCGTCTCCTCGAACATCGGCTGCAGCTGCAGCGCATGTCCCGGACGCATCTGCTGCCGCAGCCCGACGACCACGAGGCGTTGCGCTGGCTCGCCCGCGCCGCGCACATCCGGCGAGAGGGCGAACTCGACGCGACTGGGGTGCTGCGCGAACAGATCCGCCACCAGAGCCTGCGGGTCCGCCGCTTGCACCAGAAGCTGTTCTACCGCCCGCTGCTCGAGGCGGTCACGCGCTTCAAGACCGACGAGCTGACCCTGACCGACACCTCCGCCGAGAGGCGGCTGGCCGCACTGGGTTACGCGAAACCCGATCGGGCACTGAGTCATATCCGCGCGCTGTCGAACGCGCCGGGACGCCGCGGTCAGATCCAGCTGCTCATCCTGCCGCAGTTGCTCGAACACATCGGGGACACACCGGATCCCGATGCCGGCCTGCTGAACTACCGCCGGCTGTGCGACGTGATGGAGGACACCGACTGGTTCCTGCGACTGCTGCGCGACGACGGCGTGGTGGCGGCGCGGCTGATGAAGGTGCTCGGGACGTCGGAGTACATCGCGAACATGCTGATGCGTTCGCCCGAGGTGATCCACCAGTACTCCGACGGGCCGGACGGGCCCAAGCTGTGCAACGTGCGCCCCGAGGACGTCGCCAAGGGCCTCGTCGCCTCGACGGTCCGCCAGCAGGACATGAAACGCGCAGTGGCCGTGGCCCGTTCGCACCGTCGGGCCGAGCTGGTCCGCATCGCCTCTGCCGACGTGCTGGGACTTTTGGACGTACCGGCCGTCTGCAAGGCGCTGTCCAGTGTGTGGGCGGCGGTCCTGAACGCAGCGCTCACCGTCGCGATCAACATCTCCGAGCGCGAACGGGGGAGCCGGGCGCCGGCGCGCATCGCGGTGATCGGCATGGGCCGGCTCGGTGGCGGCGAACTCGGCTACGGCTCGGACGCCGACGTGATGTTCGTCTGCCAGCCCGATCGAGACGCCGAGGAGTCCGAGGCACTCAAGTGGGCACAGACGATCGCGGAGAACGTGCGGTCGATGCTCGGCAGCCCCAGCGCGGACCCGCCGCTGGAGGTCGACACCGGACTACGGCCCGAGGGCCGGAACGGCCCCATCGTGCGAACCCTCGCGTCCTACGCCGCGTACTACGCGCAATGGGCCCAGCCCTGGGAGGTCCAGGCGTTGCTGCGCGCGCACCAGGTCGCAGGCGACGAGGCGCTCGGCATCGACTTCCTGCACATGATCGACCACGTGCGGTATCCGGCCGGCGGTGTCAGCAACGACGCCGTTCGGGAGATCCGCCGGATCAAGGCCCGCGTGGACGCCGAGCGACTGCCGCGCGGAGCCGACCCGGCCACGCACACCAAGCTCGGCCGCGGTGGTCTCGCCGACATCGAGTGGACGGTGCAGCTCCTGCAGCTGAAGTATGCGCACCGCTATCGGAGCCTGCACAACACGTCGACGCTGGACTCACTGGATGCCATCGGCGCGGCGGAGTTGTTGTCGGAGAACGACGTCGCGCTGTTGAAGGACGCCTGGACGACCGCGACGAAGGCGCGCAACGCGCTGGTCCTGGTGCGTGGCAAGCCGATCGATCAACTACCTGGGCCGGGTGCGCAACTGCGCCAGATCGCGTTTGCCGCGGGATGGCCGGAGGACCAGGCCAACGAGTTCCTGGAGAATTATCTCCGGGTGACGCGCCGGGCCAAGGCCGTGGTGCTCAAGGTCTTCGGGGCCTGAGCGCGGAGAGAAGCGGACGGGCGCGGAAGGGCGCAGCTGACTCCGGCGGGGGAACACCGGATCACATGGGGGAGCGATGACGAGATTTCTGTGGGCGGCCGCGTACGTCCTGGGGTGGGCGATGCTCGCCGGCGTGGTGCTGGGCGTGTTCCTGCACTTCTACCCGTCCCGCGGTGACGTCGCGCTGTACCTCACCAGCGCCGTGCAGTTCGCGTTGATCCCCGGAGTGATCGCCATCGTCGTCTTCGCGGTCCTGCGGCGCTGGTTCATGCTGGCGATTGCGATCGTGGCCGTCGGCGGTCTGGCCTACACCCAGGTGCCGCTGGTCATCGCCAACGCGGCGCCGTCCGGCGAGCGGTTCACCGTCGTGTCGGCCAACCTGCTCTTCGGCGGGGGCGACCTGGGTGCGCTCGAGAAGATCGTCGCCGACGCCGATCCGGACCTCGTGTCCCTCCAAGAGGTCACCCCCGAGGCGCTGGAACGTCTGCGGCGCAGTGAGATCGGCCGGACCCTGCCGCACGAGTTCGCGATCCCGTACACCTACGCGGCCGGCACCGCGATGTTCAGCAAGCGCCCGCTGGACGAGCGATACAACATCCCGGGGACGGTGCTGCACAACCTGCAGGCCCGCACCGACCTGCCGGGCGCCGCCGGAACCCAGGTCCTGGCCATCCACCCGGCGGCGCCGCTGTGGGGTCGCAACTGGGACTGGCACGACGACATGGACACGCTCGCCGCACATTTCGCCGAGCTCTCACCCGGCAGGGTGATCGCGATCGGGGACTACAACTCCACCTGGAATCACGCGAAGTACCGCAGCCTGCTGACCAACGGTCTCGTCGACGGCACCGACATGGCCGGTGCCGGGTTCCTGCCGAGCTATCCCACCGACAAGCAGCTCGGCAATCGGCCGCTGGTCGCCATCGACCGGGTCATCCTGCGCGGCTTCGTGGCGACGTCGATGGACACCCACTACCTGCCGGGTTCCGATCACCGGACTCTGGTGGTAACACTGGTGGCATCATGACCCCCGATCTGCAGAACGCCGGAACCCAGAACGCCGACCGCCCGAGTATCTCCGAGCGGCTCCGATCGGCGACCGCCGTGGCGCACGAGCGTGCCGAACACGCGCCGTTCATCGACGATCTGATGTCGGGTCGGCTGGACACCGGCGAGTACCAGCGCCTCGCGGTCCAGCTGTACTTCGTCTATGAGGCACTCGAACGTGTCGGGGCCGAGCTGGCGGGCGATCCGGTCGCCGATGCCGTGCTCGACCCGAAACTGCTTCGCCTGCAACGCCTCGGCGCCGACCTCGCCTCCTTCGGCATCGACCCGTCGCAGTCGACGCCGCTGCCGGCGGTCGCGCGCTATGTGACCGCGATCGAGTCCACGCGTGACGACCCGGCACGATATGTCGCACACCACTACACCCGCTATCTCGGCGACCTCAGTGGGGGACAGGTCGTGGCGCACCGTATGCGGGAGCACTACGGCGTCGACGACGCGGCCCTGACCTTCTATTCGTTCGACGAGATCGACAAGCTCAAGCGCTACAAGGACGCGTACCGGGCACGACTCGACGCACTACCCCTCGACGCGAAGAGTATCGACCGTCTCGTCGCCGAGGCGATCGCGGCCTTCGACCACAATCAGGCGGTGTTCGGCGATCTCGGCGGGGCTCGGGCGGCCTGACCCATAGGTCGTCCGCGCCATCGGGATGCGCTGGCTCGAGCCTCAGTTGACCTGGAGCTTGACCGTCCGGTCCAGTACGACCTCACTCAGGTCGTCGTGGCCCTTGACGAGCTCGATGCGTAGCTGGTTGTCATCGAGACGGCTGGTGGTGCGAACCACTCGCGGGGTGCCTTCGAGGCGAATCCGGTCACCGGGTACGAGGTCTTCGACGTATACATCACGGGTCATTCGTCCAAACTACGGTCGTCTTCGGTGAGTCGGCAGGGTAACAAGTCCCAAAAGTGTTACGGATCACATGCCGTATTGCGGGTGCTGTTTCGACGCACGTCAGCGTTGCCGTTCGGCACCCGATTGCACATCCAGCGCGCGTCGCGCGCTGACACCCTGCGGAAGGTGAATCGATGGCAGATGCCGCCGTGCCCGATCTCAGCGAGATCCTCGCCGACTCGCCCACCAATTGGGGCAGATGGGGACCCGATGACGAGGTGGGCAGCCTGAACCATCTGACGGCCGCACAGGTCTTGGCGGGCGCGGCGCAGATCAGGCGGGGCGCGGTGTTCACGCTTCAGCGCCTGATCGGTGATCCCCACGGTGACCCCGTGTGGCCGGGTCGTAGCCCTGCCACTCGCGAGATGACCCTTGACGAATCGCACTGGGATGACGGCAAAGGGCCTGCTTTCCCCGGAGGCATGCACTGCGCCGACGACAAGCTCACCGCATCGCTCCAGGGTTCCACGCAGTACGACGCGCTCGGCCACGTCTGGTACGACGGCCAGATCTGGAACGGGTACGACTCGAGGACCACGATCGGGGGCTTGTCGAGGGCCAGCGTCGCGCCGATCGCCGAGCGTGGAGTGGTCGGTCGCGCCGTGCTCCTCGACATCGCACGTCACCGGGGTAAGGCCTACCTGGAGCCGTACGAGACGTTCGACCACGAGGATCTGATCGCGTGTGCCGAGTACCAGGGCACGGAGATCCAGCCGCGCGACATCGTGGTGATCCGAACCAATCACCTGCAACTGTTCTTCGAGAACGCCGTCGAGTTCTACAGCGACTTCTGCGAATCCGGCCTCGTCTACTCCCGCGAACTCGTGTCCTGGTTCCAGGAGATGGAGATACCGAATCTCGTGACCGACACCATCGCGAACGAGGTGACCGTGGACCCGAACAACGGCGCCGCTCTGGTGCTGCACAACGCGCTCATGCGCAACCTCGGCGTGGCGTTCACCGAGATCTGCGACCTCGAGAAGCTCGCCGCCGATTGCGCCGACGACGGGGTCTACACGTTCTTCTACGTGGCCGCGCCGCTGAAGATCAACGAGGCCACCGGTTCTCCTGTCAACCCTGTCGCCATCAAGTGAGACTTCTTCCCGGCCGGGCAGTCGTCTCAAGGTGAGACGTTCTGCGAGCGCACCCATGCCTAATCTTCGCGCGAGGACCCGCAACCACAAGGAGTCGGCCATGAAAGCTCTCGTGTATCACGGTCCAGGTCAGAAGGCCTGGGAGGACGTTCCGAATCCGGTCCTGCTGGAACCGACGGACGCCATCGTCAAGATGGAGGTGACCACCATCTGCGGAACAGATCTGCACATCCTCAAGGGCGACGTAGCGGCGGTCACGCCGGGTCGGATCCTCGGGCACGAGGGCGTCGGAGTGGTCACCGAGGTCGGTCCGGGCTGCGAGCGGGTTCGGGTCGGGGATCGCGTGATCGTGTCCTGCGTGAGCAAGTGTGGAACGTGCGAGTTCTGCAAGGCCGGCCTGACGTCGCACTGCCAGACAGTGGGTGGCATCGGCTGGATCTTCGGCCACCTCATCGACGGCACGCAAGCGGAGTACGTCCGGGTTCCGTTCGCGGACAACGGTCTGATCGCGCTTCCCGAGAAGGTGACTCCCGAGCAGGGCACGATGCTCAGCGACATCCTGCCGACCGGCTACGAGATCGGGGTGCTCTACGGCGCCGTCGCAGAGGGCGACGTCGTCGCCGTCGTCGGGGTCGGGCCGGTCGGGCTGGCGTCGGTGATGACGGCGTCGGCGGCCGGCGCGTCGAAGGTGATCGCCGTGGACGGCAACAAGTTCCGGCTCGAGCAGTCGCGCGACTTCGGTGCGACCGACACGATCGACGTCAACGCAGGCGGGGACGTGGTCGCGCAACTCACGGAACTCAGCCGAGGCGGGCTCGGGGTGGACGTGGCGATCGAGGCGGTCGGGGTGCCCGCGACGTTCGGCGTCGCGCTCGATTCCGTCCGTCCCGGCGGTCATGTCGCCAACGTCGGCGTGCACGGGGAGAGCGTCACCTTCCCGATCGAGCGGGACTGGATCAACAACCTCACGATCACCACCGGATTGGTCAACGCCACGACCGCACCCGAACTCCTGGAGAGCATCGAACGCGGGGACATCTCCCCGGAGAAGTTCATCACCCACCGGTTCACGTTCGATCAGTTCGACGAGGCCTACGACACGTTCGCGAACGCTGCCGACGAGCACGCGCTCAAGGTGATCATCGCCGCCGGCGACTGACGGTCCGGCCTGGTCCGACGGCGCTGGCTCGGGTCGTCACTCCTTGGCCTCGGCGATGGAGAGAACGACCGTGGTCCGCTCGTCGGAATCCGCTACGACGTCGTCGGTCTCGTCGACCAACGAGAAGTGCCGTACGTTGGCGAGATTCACGATGTGCGCCGACCCCTCGAGCTCGAGGGCGATCGGTTCGCGCTGCCGGACCACGTCGCGGACGAACTGCATCACCTCCGGGACCGATTCCGCGAACAGCAGGCGGATCTCGAACTCGTCGGACGTCAGCAGTGTGCCCATGCGGCTCATCGTCGCACGGCGGGACGGTCGGACACGGCTGCTCGCGCGGATTGATGGATCGAACCGGCCGACAACGAAACGGCCCGCTCGGCGATCGGAGAGCGATCGCGGAGCGGGCCGAGTCGACGTCGGAGCCTGGGCTCAGCAGTCGTAGTACAGCGAGAACTCGTACGGGTGCGGACGGATCTGCACCGGCTCGATCTCGTTCTCACGCTTGAGCGCGATCCAGGTCTCGATGAGGTCCTCGGTGAACACGCCACCGGCGGTGAGGTATTCGTGATCCTCTTCGAGACGGTCGATGACCGCGGCCAGCGAGGTCGGGGCCTGCGGGATGCTCTTGGCCTCTTCCGGCGGGAGCTCGTAGAGGTCCTTGTCGACGGGCTCGTGCGGCTCGATCTTGTTCTTGATGCCGTCCAGGCCGGCCATCATCATCGCGGCGAACGCCAGGTACGGGTTGCCCGAGCTGTCCGGGCAACGGAACTCGAGGCGCTTGGCCTTCGGGTTGTTGCCGGTGATCGGGATACGCACACAGGCCGACCGGTTGCGCTGGCTGTAGACCAGGTTGATCGGGGCCTCGTAGCCCGGCACCAGACGCTTGTAGGAGTTCACGGTCGGGTTGGTGAACGCCAGCAGCGACGGTGCGTGGTGCAGGATGCCACCGATGTAGTAGCGCGCCAGGTCCGACAGGCCCGCGTAGCCGGCCTCGTCGTGGAACAGCGGCTTGCCGTCCTTCCACAGCGACTGGTGGGCGTGCATGCCCGAACCGTTGTCGCCGAAGAGCGGCTTCGGCATGAAGGTGACCGACTTGCCGTTCTGCCATGCGGTGTTCTTGATGATGTACTTGAACAGCTGCACGTCATCGGCTGCGTGGAGCAGAGTGTTGAACTTGTAGTTGATCTCCGCCTGGCCCGCGGTGCCGACCTCGTGGTGGCCGCGCTCGAGCTCGAAGCCCGAGTTCTGCAGGTTGGTGGACATCTCGTCACGCAGGTCGACGTAGTGGTCGTACGGTGCGACGGGGAAGTACCCACCCTTCGGGCGGACCTTGTAGCCGAGGTTGGGGCTGCCGTCGGGATCGGTCGGCGACGCGGTGTTCCACCAGCCGGACTCGGACTCGACCTCGTAGAAGGTGCCGTTCATCTCGGAACCGAAGGACACCGAGTCGAAGATGTAGAACTCGGCCTCGGCACCGAAGAAGCAGGTGTCGGCGACGCCGGTGGAGGCGAGGTAGTCCTCGGCCTTGCGGGCGACGTTGCGCGGGTCGCGGCTGTAGGCCTCGCGGGTGAACGGGTCGTGGACGAAGAAGCTGAGGTTCATCGTCTTGGCCTTGCGGAACGGATCGATCCGCGCGGTGGCCGGGTCGGGCAGCAGCATCATGTCCGACTCGTTGATCGACTGGAAGCCACGCACCGACGATCCGTCGAACGCCAGCCCGTCCTCGAAGACGTCCTCGTCGAAGGCCGACGCGGGGATCGAGAAGTGCTGCATGACACCGGGCAGGTCGCAGAAACGGATGTCGACGTACTCGACACCTTCCTTCTTGATGCCCTCGAGTAGTTCTTCTTTACTGCTGTACACCGTGCGGTGACTCCTTCGTGATCGGTGGTCCGTGTATGGGGACACGCCACATCCGCCACTGAGAAACAGCAGCGGATCTCAGCGGCAACCGTATGGAGGCGAAGTTGCCCATGCGTCAAGTCCGTGTTTCCCCCGTGTTACACGCGCAGTGGTGTTGGCTACACAGCGTGATTGGGGGCCGTCGCACTCGGCGCATCCCAACCCTAGCGGCAGGGGCCAACGGGCGGGACGGGTCACGACAACCAGCGACTACGATGGTTCCCAGTGCGGCGACGACGCGGACCGAGGGGGTTGCGCGGTCGCGTGAGAGGAGTCATCACCGATGGGACGAGTCACGGGTTCCTGGCTGTCGGGACCGCAGATCGGTCCCGAGAACGGCGTGGACAACGAGTACCGGGGACAGGATCTCGGCCTGCCGGAGAGCGGTCCCGGGTCGCTGGCCACCGGCTGGCCGCGGGTGGCCGGCCTGCTCGTCGACTGGCTGATCGCCGGTGGGCTCGCGATGGCGTTCTTCGGTGGCTTCAACTCGCCGCATCTGGGCACCGCGCAGATGGGCGTGTGGTTCGTCATGGGCATCTTCGCGGTGACGCTGTTCGGGTTCACCCCGGGCCAGCTCGTCATCGGGATGCGCGTGGCGCGTGTGGATTACGGCGTCGAGCGCAACACCGCCGAAGCGACCGGCGAGCAGAGCCCGGCGGCGGTCGGGATCGTCCGGGCCTTCTTCCGCCAGCTGCTGATGATCTTCCTCGTCCCGGCCCTGATCAACGACTACAACGGACGCGCCCTGCACGACCGCGCAACCGGCACCGCGCTCGTCCGGACCCGCTGAGCAGCGGCCGATCCGGCGCACAAGCCACTCATCGACGAAACCCACCACCGAATCGTCATTGGTGGTGGGTTTTGTCGTAGGTCGTGGCCCGGCGAACCCGGTTCACAGTCAACGTAAATCGATGCACCGTCAACGGGATCGGGTGCACGGTCGACGGGATGGGGCGGGAGCGTCAGCCGCGGCGGCGCGCCGTGCGCTGCATGCTGCGCATCTTGGCGTTCGCGGGCAGGGGACCCTTTGGCATGCCGGGGCCGGGGGCCTTGCTGCCGAGGGCGGACAGTCGGCCTTCCAGGGTCTCCATCCGCTTGCGGTCGATGTTGCTGGGCAGCTTGTTGAGGTGCCGCTCGAGCTTCGACAGCGGGACCTGGCCGTCGTCGTTGCCGACCATGATCTCGTAGATCGGGGTGTCGCCGACGACCCGCGCGACCTTCTTCTTCTCCTGGCCGAGGAGCGACTTGATGCGGGTCGGGGAGCCCTCGGCGACCAGGATGATGCCCGGCTTGCCGATGACACGGTGCACGGCGTCGAGCTGGGAGGTGCCGGCCACGGCCTGCTTGACCCGCCACTGCCCGCGCATGTTGCCCAGTGCCCATCCGGCGGCGCCGGGCTGTCCCTCGGCCTTGGTGTACACGTTCTTCTGGACGCGGCGGCCGAACAGGATGAAGGCGCCGAGGATGCCCAGCACCACGCCGAGCGGGATCAGCAGCCACGGCGAACCGAGGACGAATCCGAGAGCGGTGAAGACCGCGATCGACAGGACGATGACACCCACCATGTAGGGGATGAGTCGTTTGTCTTCCTTGCGCTGCATCTGGAAGGCCTGCCAGAGCTGCTGGCGCCGTTCCTTCGATGCGGCCTTACGGGCCTTCTTCTTCTCGGCCTTGACCTCTTTGCTCACCTGCGCCTTTGCCATGAGGCCAGTTTACGTCCGTGGATCGAGCGATCGGGGCATCGGGTGACCGTCCGAAAAGTCAGCGGACGCGCGCGGCGTCAGCGGGCGAGGCGTGCCATCAGGCTGGAGGCCTCCTGGCTGGCCGATCCCTCGGCTGCCAGGTGCGCGAGAGCCGGTGAGATCTCGCGGCCGTGATGGGCCATCGCCTGCGCGTACAGGCGGCCCGCCCGGTACGACGACCGCACCAGCGGACCCGCCATGACGCCGGCGAATCCGACCTCTTCGGCGAACTCGGAGTGGTCGACGAACTCCTCGGGCTTGACCCACCGCTCGACCGGATGATGCCGCGGCGAGGGACGCAGGTACTGCGTGATGGTCAGGATGTCGCAGCCCGCCTCGTGCAGATCCACGATCGCCGACTGCACCTCCTGCGGGGTCTCGCCCATCCCGAGGATGAGGTTCGACTTCGTCACCAGGCCGAAATCACGTGCGGCGGTGAGGACTTCGAGGGACCGCTCGTAGCGGAAGGCCGGGCGGATGCGCTTGAAGATGCGCGGCACGGTCTCGAGGTTGTGCGCAAGTACCTCGGGCCGGGCGTCGAAGACCTCGGCCAGCAGGTCGGGCTTGGCGTGGAAGTCCGGGATGAGGTTTTCCACACCGGTACCGGGGTTGAGGCGGTGGATCGCGCGGACGGTCTCGGCGTAGAGCCAGGCACCCTCGTCGGGCAGGTCGTCGCGGGCGACGCCGGTGATCGTCGAGTAGCGCAGGCCCATCGCCTGGACGCTCTCGGCGACACGACGCGGTTCGTCGCGGTCGAGTTCGGCGGGCTTGCCGGTGTCGATCTGGCAGAAGTCGCAGCGTCGGGTGCACTGCTCGCCGCCGATGAGGAACGTCGCCTCGCGGTCTTCCCAGCATTCGTAGATGTTGGGGCAGCCGGCCTCTTCGCAGACGGTGTGCAGACCCTCGCGCTTGACCAGGCCCTTGAGTTCGGTGAACTCCGGGCCCATCGTCGCGCGGGTGCGGATCCACTCCGGCTTGCGCTCGATGGGGGTCTGCGCGTTGCGCACCTCGAGCCGGAGCAGCTTGCGGCCCTCAGGGGCCGGGGTCGGGGTCTGTGGTGCGGATGCCGAGGCCGAGGGTGTGGCTTCGGGGGCACCGGGTCCGGGGGTGATGGGGGACGCGGTCACTGGATCGATCCTACGCTCGCAGAAGTGGATGGAGAGGACTGTGCCGACGCGACCGGGCTCGCAGTGGCGTCGAGCGCGGTGAGCACGGCATCGGCGGTGACGTCGAGCAGAGAGGCCACCGACAACGGCCGCCCCAGTTCGCGGGCCAGGGACGTGACCCCGGCGTCGGCGATCCCGCAGGGGACGATCGCCTCGAACGCCGACATGTCGGGGTCGATGTTGAGTGCGAATCCGTGCAGGGCCACGCCGCGTGCCACGCGGATACCGATCTGTCCGAGTTTGCGTTCCCCGGCGTCGTCGGTGATCCACACGCCGGAACGTCCGTCGACGCGGCAGGTGGTCACGCCGAGACCGGCGCAGACCGAGATGAGGGCCGCCTCGAGACGACGCACGTACTCGACGACGTCGAGCGGCTCGGCGAGCTTCACGATCGGATAGCCGACGAGTTGTCCCGGTCCGTGCCAGGTGATCCGGCCGCCGCGGTCGACGTCGACGACCGGCGCGCCGTTGGTGGGCCGGTCGGCGTCCTCCGTGCGCTTGCCCGCCGTGTAAATGGACGGATGCTCAAGCAGGAGCAGCACGTCGTGATCCAGGACGCCGTCGGCGCGGTCGGTCGCCAGGCCGTGCTGCAGGTCGTAGGCCGTCTGGTAGTCGACGACGCCGAGATGGCGGACCTCGACCGGTTCGGCACTCCCGCGGATCGGCCGCTCAGTCATGACTGGTGGAACCGGTGGCGTAGGCGAGGGCCTCGTCGACACCGGGATGGGTGAAGGTGAATCCGTGATCGGTCAGCACCTTGGGTGTAACGCGCTGACTGAACAGAATCATTTCCTCGGCCATCTCGCCGCCGACCCGGCGCGCCGCGAAGGCGGGTACCTGCAGGATCGTCGGGCGGTGCACGGCCCGGCCCAGAGCCGAGGTGAACTCACCGAACGGGACGGCGCCCGGCGAACTCAGGTTCACCGGTCCGGACAGGTCGGAGTCGAGGAGGAACTCGATGGCGCGGATCTCGTCGATCAGGCTGATCCACGAGAAGTACTGCTTGCCGTCGCCGATCGGTCCGCCGAGCCCGAGCTTGAACAACGGCCGGAGTTTGCCCAGCAGGCCGCCCTGGGTGCTGAGGACCGGCGCCGTACGGAGCAGGACCAGACGCGTGTCCGCGCCGACGCCGGCGGTGGCGGCGCGCTCCCAGTCGACGACCAGGTCGGCGAGGAATCCCTCGCCGGGGCCGTCGGTCTCGACCGCGGCGTGGCCACCGGTGTTCCCGTAATAGCCCGTGGCGCTGGCACTCACGAACGTCGGGATGCCGAGATCGCGGACGGCCTCGGCGAGCAGTTCGGTGGGGGTGATCCGCGAGTCCCGGAGTTCCTGTTTGAACCGGCCGGTCCAGCGACCGTCGCCGACTCCCACGCCGCCCAGCGAGACCACCGCCTCGACGCCGTCGAGACTCTCCGGCGGGACGCCGATCGTCTCGGGATCCCAGCTGAACTCGTCATCGGCGCGTGCCTCGCGGCGGACCAGACGTGTGACCGTGTGGCCCGCCGCGCGCAGCGAGTTGACCAGGGCGTTGCCGATGAGTCCCGATGATCCGGCGACGGCGATGCGCATTCTGTGTCCTCGGTGTGCCGTCCGAAGGAGATCTGGGCTAGAGGCCCAGGTCCGCGGCGAAGGCGGCCTCTTCGAGACGCTTCTTCACCGTGGTGAGGAAGCGGCCCGCGTCGGCGCCGTCGATCAGACGGTGATCGTAGGTCAGCGGCAGGTAGGACATCGACCGCACCGCGATTGATTCCGAACCGTCCTCACCGGTGATGACGACCGGGCGCTTGACGATCGCGCCGGTGCCCAGCATCGCCGCCTGCGGCGGCACCAGGATCGGGGTGTCGAACAGCGCGCCCTGACTTCCGATGTTGGTGATGGTGAACGTGCCGCCGGCGAGCTCGTCGGGCTTGAGGCCGTTGGAGCGCGCCCGGGACGCGATGTCGGCGATGGCGCGGGCCAGACCGGCGATCGACAGGTCGTCGGCGTTGTGGATGACCGGCGACAGCAGCCCCTGCGGGGTGTCGACGGCGATGCCGAGATGCACCTTGTCGTAGTAGGTGATCTCCTTCTTGTCCTCGTCGATCGAGGCGTTGACGTTGGGATGCGCCTTCAGCGCCTCCACGACGGCCTTCGCGATGAACGGCAGGTACGTCAGGTTGACGCCCTCGGACGCCTTGAAGCTCTCCTTCGCCGCCTTGCGGAGTCCGGCGATGCGGGTCATGTCGACCTCGAAGACCTGGGTGAGCTGTGCGCTCTGCTGCAGCGACTCGCGGGTCTTCTTCGCGGTGATCTGACGGATGCGGTTGATCTTCTGCGTCGTCCCGCGCAGCTCGGCGAGCTCGGGCCGGATCTCCGGCGAGCCCGACGACGCGGCCGGCGCCGACGATGCCGCGGGCTTGGCGGCCGGGGCGGACTCCTGCGCCGGGGCCTTGGCCTCCTCGGCCGCGGCGAGCACGTCCTGCTTGCGGATGCGGCCACCGACACCGGTGCCCTTGATGGCGTTCAGGTCGATGTTGTTCTCCGCGGCGAGCTTGCGCACCAGCGGCGTCACGTACGGGGTCGACTCGACGGTCGGCGGGTCGGACTTCTCCGCGGCCTGTGCCTTGGGCTCGGGGGCCTTGGACTCCTGGGCCTTCGGCTGCGGCTTCTGCTCTTCCTCGGGGGCAGGCGCCTGCTCGGGCTCCGGCTCCGGCGCGGACTCCTGCTCGGGCTCGGGTTCGGGCTCGGGCTCGGGTTCGGGTTCCGGTTCGGGCTTCTTCTTCGAGGGAGCCGCCGAGGCATCACCGATGACGGCGAGCTTGCCGCCGACCTCGATCACGTCGTCCTCCTGCGCGAGGATCTCGAGCAGGGTGCCGGCGACCGGCGAGGGGATCTCGGTGTCGACCTTGTCGGTGGAGACCTCGAGCAGGGGTTCGTCGGCGGCGACCTCGTCGCCGACGGCCTTCAGCCAGTTGGTGACCGTCCCCTCGGTGACCGACTCGCCGAGTTCGGGCATGAGCACGTCGGTGCCCTCGGCCGAGCCCGAGCCGGTGTCGGCGGTGGGCTTCTCGGCGGGCGCGTCCTCGTCGACGGAGGGCTCCTCGGCGGCCTGCTCGGGCTCGGGTTCGGGGGCGGCCTCGGTCGGCTCGTCGCCGCCGGCGGCGTCGGAATCGGAATCGTCCGAACCGGAGTCGTCGGAACCGGCCTCGTCGGCGTCACCGATCAGGGCGAGATCGCCGCCGACCTCGACGACGTCGTCCTCCTGCGCGATGATCTTGGTCAGCACACCCGAAGTGGGGGCGGGGATCTCGGTGTCCACCTTGTCGGTCGACACCTCGAGCAACGGCTCGTCGGCCTCGACGGTGTCGCCCTCCTCCTTCAGCCACCGGGTGACTGTCCCCTCGGTGACACTTTCACCAAGGGCGGGCATCTGGACGGAGAAGGCCATCGTTGTGAACTCCTGAACTCGACGTGGTGGTCTGTAGGTGATGCCCAGTGGTGTGTGCGCCGTGGGCACGGGGGTCGGGAGGCGGTGGAAGACCGCGCAGATGAGTGGCGGATCAGCCGCTCATCCCCGCGGCCAACCCTACCCGTACGGTGAGCCGCCGACTCGGTTCGGCTCGTACTCGTCGGTAACGATTCTCCGGCGGCCGCGGCACCGGTCTCGGCCGCGGCTCGCCGGAGGTGTTCTCAGCCGTTCGCGGCGATGTCCTCGAGCACGGCCGCGATGGTCCGGACGGGGACGCCCGTACCGCCCTTCGTCGTGTAACCCCAGGGGCCGCCGGTGTTGAAGGCGGGCCCGGCGATGTCGATGTGGGCCCACTGCACGTCCTCGGGCACGAACTCCTTCAGGAAGATGCCCGCGGCGAGCATCCCGCCCCAGCGGTGGGGGGTCACGTTCGCCAGGTCCGCGACGCGGGACTTCAGGTCTGCGCGCAGCTCGGCCGGGAGCGGCATCGCCCAGGCGTTCTCACCTACATCGGCCGACCGGGCCGCGACCCGGTCGCGGAACCCGTCGGTGCCCATGACGCCCGGTGTCCGGGTGCCGAGTGCCACCATCTGGGCGCCGGTCAGGGTCGCGGTGTCGATGAGATAGTCGGGATCGTCCTCGCAGGCCCGCACGATGGCATCGGCGAGGATCAGCCGTCCCTCGGCGTCGGTGTTGAGGACCTCGACCGTGCGGCCGCCGTACTGGGTGAGTACGTCGCCCGGGCGCTGCGCAGTCGACGACGGCATGTTCTCGGCCATGGGGACGGTGGCGATCACCGTCACGTCGACATCGAGTCGGGCGGCCAGGATCGTCGCCGCGATGACCGCGGCCGCGCCGCCCATGTCCGAGGTCATCGCGTCCATGTTGGCGGCGGGTTTGATCGAGATACCGCCGGTGTCGAAGGTGATGCCCTTGCCGACGAGCGCGACCTTCTTCGGCGACTTCTTCGCGGTGTGGGTCAGCCGGACGAGGCGCGGCAGCCGGGACGAACCCTTGCCGACGCCGATGATCCCGCCGTAACCCTGCGCCTCCAGCTGCTTGTCGTCGAGGATCTCGACCTTGAGCCCGGCCTTGCTGCCGAGGGTGCGGGCGCGGGCGGCGAACTCCTCGGGATACAGGTGGCTCGGCGGGGTGTTGACGAAGTCGCGGGCGATCGCCACCGAGTCGGCCACGGCGACCGCGCGCTCCACAGCGGCCTTGGCCTCCTTGGACTTCGATTCGACCAGCAGCGTGATGCGTTGCGGCGGAGTCTTCTTGGGCTTCGACTTGTCCGAACGGAACTCGTCGAACCGGTAGGCGCCGAGGAACAGTCCCTCGGCGGCGGCAGCCAGGTCGACGGCCGAGAGCGTGGTGGCGACCGACTCGTGACCGTCGAGTTCACGGGCGACGACGCCGGCGGCCTGCCGGACCTGGTCGGCGTCGTCGAGGTTGTCGGCATCGCCCAGGCCGACGGCGACGACGATGTCGACGGGCAGCGACTCCGGGGCCGCGGTCCGGGTGACCTCGCCGTGGGACCCGGTCGCGCCGAGGGCGGTGAGAGCGGCGGTGATGGCGGCGGCCTGGGCGTCGTCGAGGATGCCGTCGCCGATGGCGAGGGTCGGTTCGGCTGTGGGGTCGGCATTCTCGGCGTCGTCGGGGGACGAGGCGCTGATCAGGCCGATGACCAGGGCGGAGTCGTCCTTGCCGATCGAGGTGGACAGTTCGAGTTCGGGGCCGCGCGTGCGGTCGACGGTGTCGTTCTTGCTCACCCGGTCAACTCTGCCACAGCTCCGGCGGCGCCGAGTCCCAGCGGGAAGACGTGCAGACGAACGCCGCGTCCGTGCCCGGCCGGCGGGGTCGCCCGATAGCGTGGACGGCATGAGTGAACTCCTCGCCGGGCCGATCGCCGACCGTCATGCCGCACTGGGGGCCACCTTCGCCGAGTTCGGCGGCTGGAACATGCCGGTGTCGTACTCCGGCACGGTCGCCGAGCACGCCGCGGTGCGGGAGAGCGTGGGCATCTTCGACGTCAGCCACCTCGGCAAGGCACTGGTGTCCGGCGAAGGTGCGGCCGCCTTCGTCAACTCGACGCTCACCAACGACCTCGGCAAGATCGTGCCGGGCAAGGCGCAATACACGTTGTGCTGCAACGACTCCGGTGGTGTCGTCGACGACCTGATCGCCTACCTCGTCGGCGAGGACGAGGTCTTCCTGGTGCCCAATGCGGCGAACACCGCGTCCGTGGTCGACCAGCTGCAAGCGGTTGCGCCGGAAGGGATCTCGATCACCGACCAGCACCGCGACCTCGCCGTGCTCGCGGTGCAGGGGCCGAAGTCGCCCGAGATCCTTGCCGGGCTCGGACTGCCCGCCGACATGGAGTACATGGCGTTCGCCGACGCCGACCTGACGACCGCCGACGGCGTGGCACCGGTCCGCGTGTGCCGCACCGGATACACCGGTGAACGCGGGTACGAGATCGTGCCGCGGTGGGACGATGCGGGTGCGGTGTTCGACGTCCTACTGGAAGCGATCGCGGCGGCCGGCGGGTTGCCTGCGGGCCTGGGCGCGCGGGACACCCTGCGCACCGAGATGGGATATGCGCTGCACGGCCACGAGCTGGGGCCCGACATCTCGCCGGTGCAGGCGCGGTCGAGTTGGGCGGTCGGCTGGGACAAGCCGTCGTTCTTCGGACGCGACGCCCTACTCGCCGAGAAGGAGGCCGGACCGACGCGTCGTCTGTACGGGTTGCGGGCGACCGGCCGCGGGGTGCCGCGTGCGGGGTGCGTGGTCCGCCTGGCGGGGAAGGACCAGCAGATCGGCACCTGTACGTCGGGGACGTTCTCGCCCACCCTCAAACAGGGCATCGCACTGGCGCTGCTCGATACGGCGTCCGGGGTGCGCAAAGGCGACGAGGTCGTCGTCGACGTCCGCGGGCGGGACCTGGCGTGCGAGGTCGTGATCCCGCCGTTCGTGCCGTCGCACGTGTGACCTGCGGGCCCTCGCGCGACGTCCCACGCAGCCCCGGGGGTCAGCCGACCGGGCCGGGAAATGCTTTTGTGCCCGGCGGTACGATGGCGTGATGACCTTGGAGTTCAACCGTACCGAGCATCCGCACCCGGTGTCTGAGGGCCGGCGCGCGGAGATCCTGTCCGCCCCCGGATTCGGGCGCCACTTCACCGACAACATGGTGATGATCGATTACGACGCAGGGGTGGGTTGGCACAACGCCACGGTGAAGCCGTACGGTCCGATCGCCCTCGACCCCGCGGCCACGGTTCTGCACTACGGCCAAGAGGTGTTCGAGGGGCTCAAGGCCTATCGGCAGCCGGACGGTTCGATCGCCGCGTTCCGCCCCGAGGCGAACGCCGCGCGTCTCCAGCGCAGCGCGGAGCGGCTCGCGATGCCCGCGCTGCCGGTCGAGGATTTCATCGCCTCGCTCAAGGCCCTGCTCGAGGCCGACAACGAGTGGGTGCCCGCCGCTGGTGGCGAAGAGGCGCTCTACCTCCGGCCGTTCATGTTCGCGTCGCAGGCCAGCCTCGGCGTCAACGCCCCGTCCTCCAGCTACATCTACTCGGTCATCGCCTCGCCGGCGGGCGCCTACTTCGCCGGTGGGATCAAGCCGGTGAGTGTCTGGCTGTCCACCGAGTATGTCCGCGCGGCACCGGGCGGCACCGGATTCGCCAAGTGCGGTGGCAACTATGCCGCCGCGTTCCTCGCCCAGCGGCAGGCCACCGAGCAGGGGTGCGACCAGGTCGTGTGGCTCGACGCGATCGAACGCCGCTTCATCGAGGAGATGGGCGGCATGAATCTGTTCTTCGTGTTCGGCTCAGGCGCCGACGCCCGGCTGGTGACCCCCGAGTTGTCGGGCTCACTGCTGCCCGGCATCACCCGTTCGTCGTTGCTGACGCTGGCCACCGATGCCGGCTTCGAGGTCGAGGAACGCAAGATCACCACCGAGGAGCTGCGCAAGGGCGTGGCGTCGGGCGACATCACCGAGGTGTTCGCCTGTGGCACCGCCGCGGTCATCACCCCGGTCGGCCGGGTCAAGGGTGAGGGCGAGGACTACACCATCAACAACGGTGAGACCGGTGAGGTGACGCAGGCGTTGCGTGACACCCTGACCGGCATCCAGCGCGGCACCTTCGCCGACACCCACGGGTGGATGACGGAGCTCTACCGCCGCTGAGCGGCGCCACGACGCCTCAGAGCAGGAGGCCGACGACACCGATCGCGACCCCGAGTTCGATGGTCGCGCCCAGCACGTCGCCGGTCATCCCACCCATCCGGCGAGCGCAGTGCCTCGTGAACCAC